>JAFGME010000092.1 GCA_016927695.1 Bacteroidales bacterium | reverse complement strand
CATTGATTTATTTCAAAATTTAGTTGATTTCCCCCAAATTTTGTTGTATATTTGCGACAACCAAATAAAAACATATATGCCATGGAAAACATCCTGGACTCCGACATCCGGTCCGATTTTTTCAAATTGAACCGGTGGCTGCTGAAGAACAACAAAGAGTTGTTTGATAAGCTGGTTTACTACAACGACATATACAACCGGTTGAACATTGCCGTATTTGTCCATGACCTTACCCGCCTGCGCCATATCTGGGCCAACAACTGTTATGAAAAAATCACCGGATACAGCAAAGAGGAAATTATGCAGATGGGGCCTGAATGGGCTGAAGAAAATTACCACCCTGAAGACAGGTTCATTATGAAGGAAAGGATTAAGTACTTCAGGGAAAAATCAGGCGATTCTTACAGTTGCATTTACAGGATTAAACATAAGGAGAACAGATGGGTGTGGTTGTACTCCAACTGTGTGGTTTTTAACCGCGACCGGTATGGAATGCCTGTCCAGCTGCTGGGCATTGCCATCGATTTCACCGGAAGTTTCAAAACCATCGGGCAACTCGAAAAACTGATCCTCGAAAACAAGATGCTGCGAAATGAGCTCATCCTTTGCAAGATAAGCAAGCGCGAAAAAGAAGTCCTGACATTTATTTCCAGGGGCCTTTCCGCAGGCCAGATCGGATCGCAACTCAACATCAGCCCGAATACGGTCAACAATCACAGGAAAAATATGATGAAAAAGCTGGGGGCTGGCAATATTGCCCAGCTCATCAAAATCGTTGAAGAGAATGGATTTTAAAATGACTTTATATGAATGCGCTGAAAAATAGTCCATAATGGCTAAATGCGAACCCCGGGAATAATCATATATGTCGTTGTTTTTCAATTTTTTATACATATTTTGCGGGAACGGTCAGGCGTTGATGGTCAATAACCCCAAAAAAATCATAAGAAAACATCGAAAAAATGACACAATAGGACTATTGCAATATGCATCAATTTGTTATATTTTTACCGACTCAATTTTTTGAAGAAAAAATGTTATTTTTTTTATTTTTCAACCAAAATAATATGTTATGGGAAAATTAAGAATTTTACTCTCAATGATCGCGGTTTTTCTTATGACCGCAGCAATGGCACAGAATCCGATACTGCATTGGAGGTTTGCCAACCCGGTGGTTTATGAAATCTCGGGCATTTGCACACTGGAATTCGATGTGGAGGTATCCTGCGATATGCCGGGCACTTTCCACAGCGACATGCAGCTTTATTTCGATTACAACACACTGGCTTTCGGTGAGAATGTAGTCACCAACGGCGTGTTGACTTATGAGCGGCTTGCCTTGCTTCAGGGCGACCTGGCAGGCACCCCCCTCTATGCCATTTTTGGCAATGTAGACAATAAACCTTACAGGTATGCGATCCTCTCTGAAGCCACTTTCACGGTGGCCAGCCCGATGTTTATGAATGAAATTCCGCTATGGCCCGTTTTTGCAGGCTATATTAAGGTCAGGATGAACATCTCCGATCAGTCGGAACTCGCCGGAATACAGTTCGTGCCGTCAGATGGCGGCGTCGGACTGATGAACGGCGGACAGTATTACCTGGATGCCACCCACCCTTCTGCCACCAAATACGGCAATCCTCCGGATTACGAAGGTGTGTATGAAAACGACCTGCTGACACAGCCTTTGCTTTGCGGAGGCGGCACAACCGAATGGACCGGCGCTGTTGACGAGGACTGGTTCAATCCCGGCAACTGGACGGCCGGCGTGCCCACCGGTGCAGTGGATGCCCTTATCCCGAATGTAGGCAAAGCGCCTTTCCCGGTGATCTTCAACGGAAGTGCGGTTGTGGCCAATATCACAATCACTGCCGGAGCCATGGTCACCATTGCTCCAACCGGTGACCTCACAGCGACCGGTCTGACCACTGTTGACGGATTTTTGTTCATCGACTCCGACAATACAGGCGCTTCAGGTTCATTCATTGATGCCGGCGGCCTGACAGGAACCGGAAATTTCCAGTTCGACCGTTATCTGATACAAGGCCCCGGTTCAAACGATGGTTGGCATTTCATTTCTTCTCCTGTTAATAATACGGTTACCGGAGATTTTGTCGGTTACTGGGTGAAAGAATGGCAGGAAGCCAATAATATCTATTTCGATATTGACCCTCACCCGCAACCATGCCAGGGAACATCATTATGCACGGTCCCGATCAATGTAATGAAAGGGTATTCCGTAAAACAGGATTTGAGTTATCCGGTTGGGCCTCCTCCATGCGCCTGCTGGGTTTCACCCCCTGCCGGTTATGTGATCGGTTTTGGAGGTGACCTGTTGGGAAGCTATGCCGGCTGCGATGTCTGCCCGCCTTCGCCCACCGATCCTGCTTTGATACCCAACGTGAACACCGGAACAATTACTTCTACCATCAGTGCAAACAACAATCTTGTAAACATCTATCCCAACTGGAACCTTGTTGGGAATCCCTATCCATCAGGATGGGATTACGATGTATTTTACTTTGGGCCAAACTGGCCGTTAGGATTGTTTGATGCCATCTATTACTGGGACGAGGCCAATATGCAATATGCCTCTTATGTAAATGGTGTCGGTAATAACGGGGGTGATAATTTCGTCCCTCCGACACAAGCCTTCTTCTTTGAAGCAGATGGGACCGTTCCCGCAATAAACCTGACTTTTACCAATGCTGAGAGGACTCACACCGGCTCAGGATATTATTACAAAGACACACCGGACAATATGCTCAGACTTGAAGTTAAAGGTCAGTTTACCGATCAGACGACCATCAGGTTTATGGAAGAAGCCACAGCAATGCACGATGGAAACTATGATGCCAAAAAGCTCTTTACCTCCGGCAGCAATGTGCCCTCCCTCTGGACGAAAACCGGAAACATTGATCTTTCCATCAATGCCATGCCTGCAACTGATATGGTTCCGGTATTTTTCAGGGGTGCCTCAGGCACTTATTCCATTAGCGCTGCTGAAAATGACTTCGAAACCGTTTACCTCGAAGACCTCAAAACCGGCGTTCTCCATAACCTGGAAAGCCCTTATGAATTCAACTATACAGAAGGAGATGATGCAAACCGCTTCATCATCCACTTCGGGCCCATTAACGTGTCGGGCGCTGAAAACGGCATCCTTGTCTATTCCCACCTGAACAACATCTATGTCTATAATGAAAATAACCTGCGGGGCGAAATCCTTGTTTACTCCGTTATGGGACAGGAAGTCACCGCTGCAGGACTTCAGGACGGACTCAATATCCTCAGGATGAATGATGCAAACACTTATTATGTAGTGAAAGTGCTTGCCGGTAATGCACTGGTCAACACAAAAGTATATATCCGATAAGTAAAAATCAATTTCTAACATTAAAACCTGACGATATGAAAAAGATAATGTTGACACTAACCATTACAGCGCTGATTCTTTTACCGTGGATACTCTCTTCACAACCCGCTCCCTGGGATCCAACCATTGGCGGGGGTGAAGGCAATTACCCCGTGGGAGGCGGCGCCCCCCTCGGCAGCGGATTGATAATGATGTTGGCCCTGGCAGCAGGGTACGGGGCACGGAAATTCAGCTTCTTAAAGAAAAGAAGCAGGTGATCACCCTCTATTCATAAAAGTTTTGCTTTTTTCATACGACAAAAAAAATAGTTGAATACCTGCTTCCCCTCATCAAGGCTGTCTGACACAGACAGCCTTTTTTTTCCGTTTAACCTTCCTGTATTGGCAAAAAAATGCTAATTTCGGTACCTGATCAATAATTTTCCCGGAATGATGATTATCCATCCTGTCGGAATCATATTTCGAGCGCTTCATTACTATCATGGTGATCTGGTAAAGGTTACGTTCCTGGTAACTGTTTTTTTCCTCCAGTGGCCCAGCTTCTCTCAGAATGTGGAACCACCCCGATGGGAATACATCGGACATCAGGGGCTCTACACAAGGTACAACGGCAAATATTCCTATGCCGTAGGACAAGGCTGGATCAACCGCATCTGGGTCGATCCTGAAAACACCTCATTTGTCCTCGCCGGAGGCCACAACAGCGGCATCTGGAAAACTACAGACGGTGGCGACAACTGGACAAACATATCCGAAAACTGTCCCGGGCTCACAGGGGTAAAAAGCCTGTATGTCGATCCCAAAAACCACAATAAAATATATGCAGCTTCAATCGCCCTGGACATTTACTCCACCGGCTTGTTTTATACCCATGATGGGGGGCAAAGCTGGAACAGACTCCTGGTTAAGTTACCGGACAGCGGAAAAAATCTCTATCCTGCGGTGAGCAAAAAGGAATTCCCCGTGAAGTGGCTGATTCATCCTGAAAATGAAAAGATCATGTACCTGCTGACGTGGACCCGGGTTCTGATGAGCAGCAATGCCGGGATTACATGGCAAACCATTATCGACAGGCCTGAATACAACATCTATTGGTGGGAACAGGGTTTCAAGGACATGGAATTCGATCCTTCCGATCCTTCCGTAGTGTTTGTTTCAGGCATTGAAATACACAGGATATCCGGAAACGGAAGCAAAGTAAAAGATCTGACAACACATATACTGGAGGGTTTTACGGGAAACGGCGACATTAAAAAAATTGTGATGGGAACCCGGAAAGCCTTTTCTGACAGGATTTGGTTCAACATTCATTCTGTGGAAAAAAACAGGGGATATTTCACGCTGGCAATTTACAATACCGGGAGCAGGGAAGTTGAATATCCGGGCTCCTGGCCGGTAAGTCCGGGTTCAGAACACAAGATACAGTGCGAAGTATCCCCTTTAGATCCGGGGCATATTGTTTTAGGCGGGATTTCGGCTTACTTTTATGATGCAGGGAATACTCCTGAGTTGTACATAATTTCTTCAAGGAATGCTCCTGAAAACTGGATGCATGATGATGTGAGGGATCTTGTTTACCTGGCAGACAAAGCCGGAAGAGAGCAAATTTTCGTGGCCTGCGACGGCAGTGTATTCAAAGCCGCTTTCACCGAACCGGGTAAGCCGTGGGACTGGACCTATATCGGCGATGATGGCTCCAATGGCATACTGAATGGCGAACTCAAAGGTTTCGATTGTTCAGACACCCGGGATGATGTGATGTATGCCGGGTTCCAGGATATGAATGCCGCCATTTGCGACAACGGCACATGGTACAATGTGCTTGCAGGT
>JAFGME010000091.1 GCA_016927695.1 Bacteroidales bacterium | reverse complement strand
GATCTGCGAAGATTCGGAAGTAAAATTCAGGGGGGTGCCGTTATGGGTAGGAGCCATCAACCGGTTCACAAAGTTCAACTCAGTCTGACCCTGCCAGTTATAGGCTATTTCCGATTCAGTGAGTGCAAGCTGAAGCACCAGGTTGGTGCCGGTGTATGCAGCTACCTTTTCAGCCACCACGGTAACGTTGTATACCAGGCCGGTGTTGCTTCCGTTGATGCTGAGGGTGAAAGAACTGGGAATGGCAATCCTTTGATTGTACAAAGGAAGATACTGGCTGTACATACTTGCTGTATGACTGCCTCCGACCTTTGTCAGGATGCCGTCGAATTTGGCGGTGGGATAGCCTGAAACAGCATAATAGGCATTTCTGGCATTGGATGCAGTGTTGGCAAACGGGTCGCCATTGTGGTTTTCGATAATGGCCACCTGATGTCCGTTGGCCACCAGGTCATCGGCTCCCATGGCTGCTCCCGGGCAATAGGTACACCAGGTTCCGGTTGCAATTTCAACAACCACCTTGTCCCTGGGAACCTGCTGGCCTGTAAACGAAATGCACACCGTAAGGCCAAAGATGAAGAGGAAAAATTTTTTCATAATAACAGGGTTTGAAATTTTTGATATACAATGATTTATGTGCAAATATAATTAAATATCTGAATAGCAAAATTACACATCCAAACTTTTTTTGGAAATGAGATAATTTATACTCAATCTAAAAAGACAGCCATTAAAAACCGGCCGGGCGGCATATCCTTTAAACTAAACCGGCCGGCCGTATTATCAATATATCAGTAACCTCAGGCAGAGGTATGATCATTCGGGGACAAAACATTTATAATATCCGGAAGAATCACCAGGCACCTGTGTGCCCTTTCCGGCATTGGGATTCCAGATGTCGTTTTTGTCGGCATTATCAACGTTTGCATTCATCGTAAAGTCGCCGTTAAGATAACCGGAGCTTCCCACCTGCTGGTTCCAGACATCATTTTTATCTTCCAGGTTAACCAGCCCGTTGCTGTTGCCATCGCCGCCGGCCATCCCCCATATTCCGGGGGCAATCTCCTTATGGGCCAGGAAGCCTCCATACGCCTGCTGGCTGCTTGTCGAGAAATCATAACTGTAGGTGCCTGCATTTTCAGGAAGGGGAAAAGCTGACATCACAGCCAGGTGATTCCTTTGCCAGACAATCACAAAATAATTATTGCTGAGGGCAACGTTAAACCGCATAAGACTGCTGCCATCGGCTGACACTATGGAACCGTCCCTGAGTAAAAATCCGGCCTGCCTTCCGATCATGGTGGAAGAGGTAGCTGTGGATGCGCCCCCGCTGGTTTCACGCAGCTCCACAAGAACCCAGTCCACAATATTGAGGTTGGGGATGGGGCTGGCGCTTTCGGCGCCGCTGTAATACCATGGATATGCATTGAAAGGATGTGCGTTCGGAAGATGCCCGTATGTGTTCAGGAACCTGTGCATTTCCGTTCCGTTGAAAGGCCCTTCAAGCCATACTTTCAGTTGCACTTTTATGGCATCTATCACTTCGAGGGTACATGGAACAAAAACCTGGGGATCATACGGGTCGTTGCTGTTGATCACCAGTTGAGCGATATAGGTTCCGGCGGCAAGTCCGCTTGCATCAAAATGGAGTTCAACATCCAGTGATCCATTGTTTCCCGGAACAGAACCTGAACCATTGGCAGTGATGCTGAGCCATGAATAGGTCACTGCATCGCCCAGTTCAAGGGCAAATAACTTATCATCCGGGGTTCCCTGGACAATACCGCCCAGGACGATCTTACCCTCAACCAGACCGTTCGAAATAAAAGCGCCTCCATTGAGTTGCCCGCTAAGTCCTGAAAGCAGGGGAACCTGCAAAGCGACACCTGTAAGTGACTGATAAGCAAAGCTATATTCATAAAATGATGTTTCCGGATTGCCGGTACTATTGTAAATCCAGAGGGCATTTTTCTGCCCGTCATAAGCGAGACCAAACATCCCTGACAGCCCCGGATTGGCGTAAATGCCATACTGAGCGCCGTCAGCGCCGAATTCAACAATATGGGTATCCCATCCGGCGGCATAAAAATGACCGTTGACCGGATTGTATGCCAGTCCCCTGATGGTCTCAAGCCCCAAAGTGTTATCAAACAATGTAATTACACTTCCATCGGAGGGATTTATCCTGTAAAACCCGTTCTCATCACCCGAATATAAGAAGGTTCCGTCAAAGGCCAAATCCCTCATCCCCCATTCCGAGGAGGTGCCTTGATTGTAAGTGTTCAGCAGGTTTCCATGTTTATCATACCGGCAGATTTTATGTTTTCCTGCAGTATTGCTTACAGTAGCCCACAAAAATGTTCCGTCAAATTCAACCCCCAGTATTTGCAGATCTTTGGATGGGCGGTCCAAATTCAAATCAAGCAGTAAGCTTCCCGTTGTTTCAGGGTAGGTGTATCCCACTGTTTTATTGGGACATACTTCATTTTCACTGCCGGATGAGAGGTTTTTTTGCTTATAACCGGTTTTGAAAAGCTGAGGTTTTGCGCCCGGATACAAATCCGTGTAATTAATATTTGTAGTATAATTCAGGTTAAGGTCGCCCAGATTTGAGATGGTAAGATACTTATCCGTTGAATTGTTCTGGACAAGAGAAACCAGAAAATGATCCGGGTTAACGGCAATGTCGGGTTCAGGACCCGGAATGCCTGTGCCGGTCACTGCGATAAGCTCCGGATTGGGCCCTGCATTGTGGTCGATCACCACATTTCCGCTGTAATACTGAACAGCCGTTGGGGCAAACGTCAGGTCAAAGTTTTTCGTTTGTCCCGGGCCCACATTGAAGCTGATGGTATTTTCAGGGCTTCCTTTGGCGCCGGCAACACTGAAGCCCGGAGGTGTGGCAATGGTACCTGAAAGAGGTCCGGTACCGCTGTTCGAAACGGAGAACTGCATTGTTGGGGTAAGGCCCACCTCAACGTCACCAAAATCCATGGATGAGGGGTTGACCGATATCTGCGGTGTTCCCAGGCTGACATTCAGGGTGGCGGGGATTGTGGTAACAGGCTGGTTGGGATCGTTGCTCGAAACAAGTATGTTTGCAGTGTAAATCCCGACAGCAAGCCCTGTGGCATCAAATGTAACGTTCAATGTCTGCGACCCTCCCGGTGAAACTGTACCGGCTGTGGGATTTACATCCAGCCATCCCTGAACGTTGATGGAATAATCCTCAACTTCACCGTAGCTTGTTGTTCCGCAGGGGTCGCCACAATCAGACCCGGAATACTTGATCCTCACCCTCATCACGGTCTGCCCCGGAGAGGCTCCGTTGGGAACGGTAAATGAATAAGTTCCCTGACCGCTGTTGCCGCCTTCACAAACAACTTCTTCACCCGGATCATCAAAGTCGCTGTCCTGGTTCCAGTCAATCCAGACCCCCAGGTCGTCGGCGGTCCAGACATTTCCGTTCACGACAGTGATACTGTATGTGTCGCCTGCGTTCAGGGTTGTGGAAATGCTTGTGAAATCCTCATAGCCGTTGCAACCGGAAGAATTGTTGATGGTGTTCAGGATCACCTGGCTGATGTACTCATCACAGCCGCCGCTGGCAGCGCAATAGGCCTTTGCCCCTTTTGTGGTTATTACAGTTTCCACACCAAAGGTAAGGTCAAGCTCGCCGGTGTTGGTTATCGTCAGGGGCTCGGTGGTGAGCCCGCCCGGGGGCAGTGTGACATAGAACGAAGCCGGATCGAATGAGATGGCCGGGTCGCCCCACTGCACATCTGCTGCCGCAGGGATCGATTCGCCGCTGCTGTGCATGGCTGAAACCGTGTACTGGTAAAGCCCGTAACCAGGGAGGTTGTCGGAAAATGAGGTGCTTGTGGAAGTTCCCAGAAGAATGCCATCCCTGTAAATATTGAAATAAAGGAAACCCGGCACAAAATTGAAACTCCAGCCCAGATCTACCTGACCGGTGGCATCATTAAGGGTGGCGATAAGATTGGTGGGGCGTTCCAGGTTATTCGTTTCGTAAGGGGATACATAGGTCATATAAAGTCCTCCACGGTTGTCGGTCCAGCAGGGATACACCTTGCCGCCCCTGGCGGCGATGCCTAAATAGTCGCCCATATAGCTGCTGGCAAGGCCGGGGATCGGGGATGGGGTAAATGAAACATCGCTCACGGCGAAATCTTCCCAGGTATTTCCCCCGTCAAAAGAGTTTGCAGCAAACACTTCGCATGCAGAAATGGAGGTATTCCGGTCGTCATAAAATATCACACTGAGCGTACCTGTTTCGGGATCGCAGGTGATCCACGGAAAATAAGCTTCTTTTCCATTCTGGAAATTACCCTGGTTCACGCGTATGGGGGTTGACCATGAAGTTCCGCCGTTGGTGGAACGGATCATGTAAACGCTCCGGTTGGTGCCTGTATTGGTACCGGGTGTTCCGATGTTGGTCCAGACAATATAGATGTTTCCCCGGTTAGGCCCGTTGCTTATATCCACTGCCATCACCGGGAATGAATTCACACGGTGGTTTTTTGAGACATCAGAGGTCCTGATGCCTCTGATATTTGTGATAATACGGGTGGCAGAGGCATACGATGTTCCGCCGTTGTTCGATTTGGCAAAGCCAATGGCCGTTTCGTCCGATGGCCATGAATCATAGATGGCCCAGCAAACATACACTTCACCATTAGGACCCGTCTGAATGTTAACGCCCTGATTATGGCTTCCTGCATTCACAGCGGAACTGATATTCACAGCCGTTGACCAGCTTTGGCCGTTATTGGTGCTTCTTGATATTTCGATCTCTGTATCATTGGCGCCGCCAAAAGGCGTCCATGCATTGTAAAGACTGCCCACATAAGGGCTGGAAGGGCTGTTGTCGATCCACATGTGGTTTTTATCGAGCATAGATGAATAGCCACTGGGCGCATTGGCGACCAGCACCGGTGTCCAGTTCACGCCATTGTCGGAATAGGAAACCCCCTGTCCGTAATTGCCGTGAATATAACCCACAAACTGCCTGCCATTCAGGTTGATGGCCGTTGTAGGGTCACCCGAATTCGATCCTCCGGCGCCCTGGGCTGAGCCTCCCCAGGTAAGGCCTCCGTTGGCCGATTGAAAATAGTTTGCCCCGTAAAGCGTCCCAACCGAACCCCCGCTCCATGAAGTTGAATTGTTTGAATTTAAAAGATATTGATTGTCGGCTGGATCAACAAAAACCGAATTTTCAGATTCAGAAACGTTCGTAAGACTTGTGACGGGCACATCAGGAGAGTTTTGCGTCCTTACGCTCCAGGCTTCAATTTCGCTGCCTTTGTATTCGGCCGGTCTGAACGGGATGACCGGATTGTATGGTACAAGGCCCTTTTCAGCTGCATTTTTCCAATAACGCATGTTGTCGACCCTGGTGTCAGCTGTTTCAGGTGTCTGAGCCGTTAATCCTGTCATATACAGAAGCAGGATGCCCATGGGGATGAAATGTAGTTTTCTCTTCATGTTCAATAATTGTTTAATTGTATAAGATTAATCATCGGATGATCAGTTTTCCTGTTGTAATGAAACCGGGGGCATGAATCATATATAAATACATTCCGGCAGGCAGGCCTGAAAGGTCAACTTCAGGTTTTTCAAACAGTTTGCCAACCGTACTGATATACACCCTGTTCATCACATTGTTGAATATTTCAAGGGTGCCGCTTTTTACCGGGAGGCCGGAAAGATCCAAAAGAAACCTGCCCGAAGAAGGATTGGGGGTGAAAATAACCCGTCCATCCTTCATTTCATTGAGGGTTGTGGCAAGTTCAACAGTAATGTTTTGTTCTGCAAAACCCTCGCAGCCGTATTCATTGATGAATTGGTAATGGAGGGTATGTGTTCCTGCTCCGGCCACAACCGGATAAAAGTAATCGTTGTAAACCCCATTGCCGGAATAGGCTCCTCCTTCCGGCCAACCGCCCGTAAGCGCAAAAGGAGGGGTAAGTATGGATACCGTACCGAATGGATCAAGCGTTACTTCGGGGGCGGGGAAAAGGTTGATAACCAAGACTTCTGAGTATTCTCCGACGCCGCACCCGTTGAGGGCCCTGACTTTTAGAAACGATTCCCCGGCAAATGACGGGTTCCACGTAACAAGGCACGAAGGCCCGGTAATGGTGATTTGCCCGGCCGTATCAGGCTCCATCACCCACTGATACATCAGGGCATCCGGGATGGGAGTAGTTAAATATAATTCCGGGTCGTCATTCTGACATACTGCAGTATCCCCGGAAGGTCTGCCGGCTGTTTCGGGCAATCTGCCGATAAACAAGGTCATCCGGTCTTCCAACAGGCCATAACTGTGATGATTCCTCAGCGTTAGGTCAACAGAACCGTTAATAATGTCTTCCGGACCGGGAAAGTATTGAGCGGTAAGGGAATCGGGGTTTTGGAAATATCCGGTTCCGTCAGAAACCCACTCCGTTGTGTTGAAAAACTTAGCTCTTCCCAGCAATGTGATAACATTGTTTTCGCACACCGTGTCGTCACTTCCGGCATACACTTCCGGGCAGGGAGGAAAAATGATATCGTCAAGCCAGGCTGCATCCTTTCCCTCTGATACAAACATGTCTTTGTAATATACCCACCTGAACTCATGAGGACCTGAGGATACGGGAAATATTACCTGATTCTCCTCCACCTCTCCCGACCATGTTCCCGTTTCCAGGCTGTCGATATAAAATTTCAGAAAGTCCCAGCCCTCTTCGGAGGAAACCCTGAAATTAAAGGATATGCTGTCGTTGCCAGCCACCAGGTAATCCACTTTTAATACTGACTGCTGCTCATCAATGATAAATCCTGATTTTGCAGAATAGGTCCCCGCCAGGGGATCTTTATTCGTGAGGATCCAGCCGGCATCTCCCCCACCCTCCCAACTGAATTTATTAAAATTGCCTGTTTCCCAGGTTTCCGGAATTTGGTTCACGCAGATCAAAAAGGTGTCGTACAAAATGTTTCCTGCATATTCGGCTGAATAGTACACCGGAAGAAATGCCTCCTGAAGATAAAGGCTGTCAAGATATATCCTGAAAAATGCTGAGGCAGTGTCGCCCGGCAGAAATTGAACAATTTCATCATCCGGGTCGGGAATAAGCAGGTGATTGGCGGATGAAATCAAATGGCATTGAACCATATCTGCCGTACCTCCACCGAAGTTGACATGATTGATTTTGAGGACTGCTTCCTCTCCGGTTTCGAGTACATGGTTGTTATTGGATAGATCATCTGCCACGTTGAAGCCCACAATACCGGGCACAGGAGCATGAATAACCAGGTCGCAAAAGCTTATCCATTCGACCTGTCCGTTGCCCGATTTTACCGTCAGGCTGATCATGGTATTGTCAGCCAGGCTGCTGTCGGTCTTCAGGGCAAATCCATTGTATTTTGAGACAAGCTGGCCCGGTAAGAGGGTGCCATAGAATTCGGAAGTGTCGGCAAGAACAACGCCGGGCATACTCTGGCTGATGGTGGCTGTTACATTATATGCGGGTGCATTTCCGGCATTTTTGAGGCACAGGTTAATAAAAACCTTTTCGCCCGCCTCGATAAACCCGTTGTTATTCCCCAGGGAGTCGTTGACCGAGTGCGTGTAATTCATCACAAACGGCCCGTCAGGGGGTATGATGTCGATGATTTTTTCGTATCTGTAATGGTTTTGCAGGGTGGCACAGATTTTTATTTTATTTCCGGGGAGAAGGTAAGGCATGGGTATCTGTACCGGGCTTCCTGTTCCATTGATCACTGCTATGATTTCCCCCGCGGAGGAAAAGGCGGCCATTGCACCCGGATCGGCCTGAATACCGAAAGACCCGGTATTGCAAATATACACGCTGTCGTGCAGGATATTAAGATGGGCAGGCATTTCAGAGTAAACCACAGTAAAGGCATCCCCATGACAATGGAAAAGCTGGTAGGTGATCTTTTTATGCTGAGTGTTATACGGCCATGCAGATTGTTCGAGGAAATACTTTCCGTTTAGATTGGCAAAACACGGCAAGATGGATAGGCATGCGGAAGTGTCGCCGTAGTCCGGCATAAATGCGGGCCACATAAAATCGTACAACCCCCAAACGTAAGTATCGTTCACAAAGGAGAATGATTCTTCGGTAGCGGCTATCAGCCCCAGGGCGCCCCAGTCGTGCCGGTGAAAAGCCTCTGCAAAACACTCGCTTTCCCAGTTAAATTTTCCGGTAAGGCAGTTGACAGAGAAAATAAAAACAGGATCATCGTTGTACAAGCCGGGTATATCGTAAATTGTATAGGAGGGTTCGCCCCAGCCCATTTCAAAGCCATGATCCCTGTGTTGCATCATGAAGGCGCCATTGTTCAGGTCGTTGTTGATCCTCATGGCGCTGCCTCCCCAGTCGGTGAGATGGGTTGTGCTGTCAGGGATATATGCCAGTCCGTTTTGTCCGAAATAGTCCACCACAGCACCGGTATTCGGAGCTGTTGACCATGGACCACCCGGTGTGCCGTAAAAAATGCAATTCTCCCTTACGGGTTGCTTACCCAAACCATTTTCCCAGAAACCATAAATCACCTCGGAGCAAAGCTGAAACCAGCGGCTGGTTTCCCATCCCATTGCAGATACAGGATGGTTGTAATAACCGGGATTCTCCGGAGGATGCCTTTCATATTTGAGGAATTTTCCGACCATAGTTGCCAGATGATCTTCATTTTGTGCCGTAATACGAGCAAAAGCGATGTCTGGAAGGTGATCGCCGTTAACATCGGCAAATTCATTGTCGGTGATGTACCGACCGGTCTCGGAGTGGACCTGATGCGAAGAAGTTATGCCGTCAGGGCCGTTGTCATAATCGGCCAGCAGCAATACGGCCGAGGGAGGCAATGACCAATTATAATAAATGTGTTCGAAAAACTTATCCAGATCGTAAGAGGTGTTCCCGAGCTGGGTAACCGGGATCACGGATGTCAGTATTCCCTGGGAGGTCCTGAAATCCTTTATCGAATCAGCCCAGGTAAGAAATTCCGGCTTGTCAGGGGTAATGATAAGATACTCGCAGCCCGTGATGCCTTCCTGCAGCATCCATGAGTAATCCACCGCAGGAAGTACAGAGGAATTTAAAAATACATTCATCAGAATGGGATCCCATGATCTGCTCCTGTACTTTTTATCTCCATAATCTGTATCTCCCCCGTCAAAAAAAATTTTTACTGTAATTTTTGAGTATACCACCAATAGATTCCTTAAAGGATAATAAGCGAAAGGGGTAACGCCTAACATCACGGCCTCTATGCCCCGGATTTCATAAGGGTCGGATATCAAAACGGGTTTTTCAGGATAAAAGCCGGATGCATTATAAATTTCCGGGTTTTTTTTTCGTACCGGAGGTCCGGGATTTTTATCCAGGGGGATCTCAAAAGCAGGCGCAATGCTGATTCCCCGGATTGTGTCGGTTATATAACCCAGTATCTCTAACCTGACCTTTGATCCATCGGGTACTGCAATGAACCTTCCTGCTGATGGGAGGTCAGGTGCGCCCGCTGCATTTGGAAGGAAACTTCCGTAAAGCCTGAGCTGACTGAAAATTTCACCCTTAAAGTCAAACTCCTCCATTTCCAGCTCATGTATGGAGTAATCCATAATGATCCAGGAGTCTGATTTCTCAATAATCTGAAAACCACTGATATTCGAAGAGTCATATACTACAACAGAACCAACGCTTTGCACCGTCAGGGCAAAAATAGTCAGACATGCGTGTATAATTTTAATTCGTCCGCCCATGTCAATGGCCTTGTTATATTCAGAATATCAAATCTTTGAAAAAACTTTACCAAAATTAATAATAATTAAGGTAATGAAGAACCTAAAAGCAAATATTTTCAGTTTCAACTTTCCCTGAGTCAGGCCTGCATCACTTCACCAGAAGTTTCATCGCCCCTGTTGCGGATTTGCTCTTGTAGTTGAGGATGTAAACCCCGGCCGGCAGCCCAGCGGCATTGAATTTCACCATTTCATTGCGTCTAAGGGACTCAAGATGTTTTTCCAGAATGATCCGGCGGGTTTGATCGATGAGTGTAAAACTTATCCCCTCCTGAATGTCGGTATTGCCCTGAACGAAAAACAGGTCTTCAGCAGGATTCGGATATACGGCAAACAAGTCGTTCATATTGATTTCCTGCAGTCCGGCACAATCCTGAAAGGTAAGGCTTATCTCATCTGTTGACATACAACCTGCAATGTTGGTCACTTCCACCCAATACACAACAGTCTGCTCGGTTCCGCCGGATGAAGCCACAATGGTTTGCGTTGTTTCACCGGTTGACCAAAGGTATGCTACTCCCTGATTCATGGCATCCAGGATGAGGGTGTGCTCCAGGCAAAGCGAGGTATCAGCGCCAAGCTCAACTACGGGGGCAGGGTAAATACTGAGCAGGATATCAGCAGCCACGCTACCGCATGGGCTTTCGGATTCCAGACTCAGGGTAATTACCAGGCTTCCTGCAATAATATCGTTTTGACCCGGATGGTATCCGGTGTGCAGTTGTGCCGGATCATCAAAAGAGCCGTCTCCGGAAGTGGTCCACAATAACCCGGTATAGTATTCTGCAACAACATCAGCCGTGCTGTAAAAAGCGCCTTCACATACACTGCCGGTGCCAGGGGCATTCACCGTAGCCGGTAATACCAACGACAGAGTCATCTGGTCGGATTTTGTTCCGTCAGGGCCTGTAACTGTCAAAATAAGGTTTACCGAACCATTCTGCACATCGTCCTGATGAGGTGTGTACACTGGACTTAACAAGCCGGGATTGTCAAAAGTACCCGATCCAGAGGTGGACCATGCAACAGTGTTGTAATAAGTGGCGCTTCCGCTGCAGCTGAAGGGGCTTTCGCCGCAGGAAACATCATCCGGACCTGCATTGGAAGCTGTTTCCAGAGGAGTTGGAAGCTCAATAAAATCTATCCATGCACAGTCGGATCCGCTGCTTACATAAGTGTCCTTATCATAAATAAACCTGAAATTGTGATTGCCCTGGCTAACCGGGAAAGTCACTTTTTGCCAGGCCTGGTTTCCTGACCATTGACCCATAATCTGGTTGTCGATATAAAAAATGAGGAAGTCATACCCGTCTTCAGAAGACACTTTTACATAGAAGGAAACGGAGTCGTCATACATTGCTTTGTAGGGCAGGGTAAGAATGGAAAGTTGCTGGTCAAGGATTGCTCCTGACTGTGCGCAATAGGCGCCTTCATAAGGGCTTGACTGGGTGACTGTCCATGGGGCATGGCCGCCCGACTGCCATTGAAACTGGTTGAAGTTACCCGATTCCCAGTCTTCCACAATGATTCCAATCTTAACTATATATTCGTCAGATGCCTGGTAGTTGCCTGAAATGGCTTCCACTTCGAATTCGGCCATCGAACCCACTGGTGTTCCGGGATCGGCAGTGACTGTGAAAATGGCGTTTCTGGTTTCGCCTGCAGGAATGCTTTCCAGGCTGACTGCTGTAACTGAGGCAGTCAAAAAACCTGACTGAATCTCAAGGCTGCAGGTGCCTGCAGGGGCATCACTCATTCCTTTGTTTTTCACGGGGATAACAATATCAGCGGTTTCTCCCGGGTCAAGGCGGCCGTTGTTGTTGCCGGTCTCATCGTTGATCAGGCAGGCGGCCAGTGAAAGATCGGGAGCGCATCCTGTAATGGTGAAAGTGCTTGTCCATGTACTATCGCCGGTTGCTTCCACTGTAAACATAATGATATGGGCGTTCGGTATATCCAGGGCCACATCAAAAGCAAAAGCATCCTCCAAATATTTTACCTGACCCGGGGTGAAATCACCGTAGGTTTCAGCATCATCGGTAATGGTGACAAAAGGATCATCAGAAACAAGTTTAACGGAAACACCGGAAGCCGGCTGGTCGCCTACATTTTTTACCCCGAGGCCCAAAAGGATGGCCTCACCGAAGTCCACTTCACCGTTACCGTTTCCTGAGTTATCATTCACCTGGTATGAATCATACATTACAAATGGCTGATCGGATATTACCAGTATTGTGCCGCTGTGCCTGTTTTTGTTGTGTGCAATGATTGAAACATCGATAGGATCATCGCCCACCACCGGTGAGAACATCTCTACGGTAGCATTGCCGGTCTGGTCGGCCACAGCCCTTCCGATAAGTATCCCGTCCTGCAGGAGACCTATCCTTGCAAAAGGCACAGCGGTTGAAAAGTTTACCTGAAGGGATCCTATCGGTATGCTGGCCGGGTATTGTGCCACAAAATCCGTCGGGATTCCGGTCCAGATGTCCATGGATGGATCTCCGAAGAGATTCAGTTCATAAACTGTCCATCGTATATATTCGCTGGAAGCAAAATTGGAAGCAAGATCCTCTTTTGAATCAGAATTGACAAAACCGATAAGGGTAATGTCTTCCCCGAAAATTGCATCAAAGAACTGCCGGTCACAAAATTGTGAAGAGCTGTTGGTGTTTCCCGGTGCATACCAGCCATATCTTGAATTGGCGACGGAGGCCACTTCAGCAGTAGTAATGGTGGTGATTTTCTCTGCAAAACAATCTGATCCGTAGGAGTAATTCCAGTCGCGGTTATCAAATGACCCATTGTAACATCCCTGTGAATATCCAATCACAAAACCACGCGTGATTCCATTGTTTTGGAAATTTGAGCTGGTCACATCAGAGGTGTACATTTTCATATTATAATCGGGGGACGAATGTCCGAGGTGATTTAAAAGGTTAACCCCGGTATTGTTGAACTGCTGGAAAACGTGGTTCTTACTCCAGCCTCCCTCTCTGTCGTAAAGCCTGGATATGGAGAAATTGAAAGGTATCCCTTCGGTGTAAAAGCCGTGGATGGAAGTGCCTTCGGCAATCTCATCCTTATAATCACCGCCCCATGTCTGAGGATTATTGTTCAGCTCTTCACCTATCATCAGCGCTTTTTCAATGTCCTGTATAACAGGGGAATCCTGGTACATGATGAGCTTGTTGGTGAAGTTAAGTATTTCCTGTTCACTGTCGACGCATATCCTGCCGATACCCACCTCAGCGTACAGATCATACTCGCCTGGTTCGCCCCATTTGCTGTCGCCGTCGTTATTCCAGTTCCCGTCGAGGCAGCAGTAATACATGTCGGAAGGGATGTCGCTGTCGTCCAGGGCAAAAAAGCCCCTGTGTGGGATGATGTTCTGGGAGCTGTTTCCGGCATCCGCATCTCCTCCTAAAATAACAAACTGTATTCCGTAATTCTGGTAATAATCGATGATGCAGTTCCTTATTCTCTCCTGGTTATCCTGTCCGCTGTACTGACTGTAAATGTATTCGGTCGTGACCGTTTCAACGATAAAACCTGCAGAGGTTTTATAGGCGATGAAATCATCAAACGAACCAACATAACTGCTTTTAGTGATCAGTAAAAGATCAGCTTCTGTATCTTTCGTTTCCGGAAATGAATAGGAAGCGATTTTCTCACTGTTTTCCACAATTTTCGAAACTCTTTCTGCTGTAAGGGGCGAAGAGTGGAGCATTTCCTGTGCCTTAACGGCAGCGGGGGTACTTACGGTTTCGATCAGAAGGGTTATTTCCTTCAGGCTTTGAATTTCGCCTGCGGCCGGATAATACACCACAGGGCATATAGAAAACGATCCTATGGAATAGCCGCTCAGGAATCCTGTGGCAATATGCTCCACAATACTTCCGGGAAAGGCGGAGTTTGAGCCGTATATTAACTGGTCAGGCTCCGGTTTATAGTCATTAACCGCTCCTCCGGACAAAGGAAACTGCCTTGATGCCGGCCTGACTGCAATGCCTTCCCTTTTTTCATAAAACGAACTGTTGAGAACACTGACATTTGCTATCTCAGCGCCCTGCGGAAGCAACAATTGTAGCCCAAAGTAAGGAAGCAAAGGCTCACCCTCCTCCCCGTCAGGATAACAGCCGGAAACCGTTATGTCCACAAAACCGTCTTCTGCGGTGATACATACTGGCTTCTCAAATTGGTAAGTCACTGTGATGTTTTCAGATCTTAAAGAGAAAAGAAATACTGAAGTCAAAAGCAATAAAAGGAAAGATTTTTTCATACCATGATCATTTTTATGTTGTAAAGACAAGAAACCGCCTTGCTTTGTTGTATTTTAAGGAATGAAAAGTATAATTTAGAATTATTTTAAATAACAACTGTCCGGAAATGAAAAAACCCTGTGGCCCTCTTCTGTACACCCTGATCATATATCAGGGGCAGAGAAGACCACAGGGTTTTATGCGCAAGGCTTTTTCCCCTGCGCTTTACTTTTGAATAATTATTTTCTTAATAATCTGAGTATGGTTTCCGGTGATCATAAGATAATACACACCTTTTGCATGGATTCCCAGGTTTATGTCGCGTGTATAACCTTTGGTGATTTCCAGATCTGTATCCAGGAATATTGTTTCGTTGAGTGAATTGTAAATCCTGAGGTCAGCAACATCTTCAATATTGAGCTGAAGCGTGAAGGCGCCATCGTTGGGATTCGGGAAAATCAACACCGGGGTGTTTGCCATGTTTTCACCTATTCCGGTACATTCATCCACGAGGATTGTTTCTTCGGCGAAGTTTTCACAACCGATCGGGTCTGAGTAGGTGTAAGTGATCGTATGAGTTCCCAATCCGGCGAGTGCTGGATCAAAATACCCGTTGGATACTCCTGTTCCCGAATATTGGCCTCCTGCCGGCAGACCACCTGAGAGTTCGAAGGCCGGGTCATCAACACAAACATCATCAAAGGGTTCGAGGGTCACAGTGGGCAACGGGTTAATAGTGACTGTCAGCGCCGCAGAGTAGTTTCCCGGGCCGCAGGCATTCACTCCGGCAACTTTCACAGCCACAGTTCCTGTAAAGGCATTGTCCCAGTTTACAGTTGCATTGGTACCCGTGCCGGTGATTGTGCCGGCACCTGCGGGATCAAGAATCCAACTGTAAGATGTAGCGCCGGTTGCGCCGGTGGTGTTGTAAGTTGTATTCAGCGGGTCGATACACAATCCGGATGGCCCGGTGGGTGTCCCTGCTGTGGCCGGAGGTGCTCCCACTGTCATATAATCGGTCATCTCTATGGTATTGCTTTCCACCCCATCGGAAACGGTGAGGGAAACATCGTAAGTGCCGGCTGTGTTATAGGTCACCACAGGGTTCTGCATTGCAGAGGTGGCCGGTGTGCCGCCCTCGAAAGTCCAGTTCCAGCTGATGATGTTGCCATTGGAGGCATCATAGTAATTCACCTGGTCGCCTTCGCAGGCATTGACAGTGTTGGAGGTGAAGTTTGCTACTACACCATCAGGGATTACACCGAAGAAGATCAGATACTGCTCCATTAGCTCCAGTTTTGTGGAGGGAGAGCTTCCATCTGCCAGTCCGGCAAATTCATGGGAAGTCCCGATGGTTTTATAAGAACCCTGGTCATACGCAATTCCTGTCCCATAGGCAGGTGCCTGATTTTGCAAAATTTTAAATGCCGGCGAAATCGGGTCAATGTGATCCATATAGCTGTTTTCTCCGGTGTAGGTGAAACTCATGCCTTCGGTAAAGGTTCCGGTTTGTCCGTTAACAGTCCCCATGTCGCTTGTTCCGTCACCCGTAGCGTTGATATTGAACATAGCGTGAACAGGGGTTTGTGTGTCGTAATACCAGGTGTCGCCGCCTTCCATATAAAGACAGCCGCCACTGTTGAGGTAGTTGACAAGAATTTGTCCTTCGGCAGAAGTAAGTACATGGTTGTTTGAGTAGATGCCTAGGCAAACAAACACAGAAGAATACAGGTTCAGATCGGCCGGGAAAGAAGTAACATATTCAACGCCTACCCCGAGATCCTCAATTTTGCTTTTCATCGTAGGCCCTGAAGAGAAGTTATCGTCAAGGTCAAGCACAAGCACCGGAATCTGGCCAACGACCACGCTAAAGGTGCCCGAGGCAGTGATACCCATATCGGCCTGAATTTCGAAACTGAAATCGGCCATGTGGCCTGCCGGCGTATTGGGCGCTGCGGTTACGCTGAAAGTCCCTGTGGCTGTTCCCCCTGCAGCGATGTCGCCGAAATTGGCCTGGGAAGTGTTAACAGTTACATAAGTATCGTTGATGAAGAGTTCGCCTACTCCGTTGAAGGCCTCTGAGGAACCAGTGTTTTGAACGGTAACAGTGATGTTTGCCGTTTCGCCCGGATCCAGCTTGCCATTGTTGTTTCCGGAAGGATCGGATATACTGTAATCCTTATATTCCAGCACGGGTGCATGCCCCGGAATACTGATATAGCTGACCCAGGAACTCGTGCCGCTGGTGGCTGTGACTTCAATGATAACATTATGCCCGTCGGGAAGATCATCGGCCACATTAAAGGCAAAACCATCGGGAACATTGGCGGTTGCTCCGGCAGCAATGTTGCCGTACACAGCATTGTTGTCGGTAATGGTGATGTAAGTGTCGGTAGTGCTTATGGTGACAGACACATTGTTGGCAGGTTGAACACCCACATTCTCCATCATGATGGAAAGGAGGTTCGTTTCACCATAGTCCATCAGTCCATTCCCATTACCGCCGGTGACATCATTAATGGTGTACGATTTACGCACCACATAAGGTCCTGTCGGGGGAATGACATCTACGAGAGCCGTGTACCTGTAGTAATTCTGTTTTGTAACAGTAACCAAAACCTGATCAGGAGGTGTTTGTCCGGGAATCGCAATGGTAACCGGCGCGCCTGTGCCTTCTGCGGTTCCGATGATCTCGCCGTTGACTGTGAGGGCAATGAATGAGTCAATATCAGCAGTAACATCGAAACTTGTTACACCCGCATAAAGTATGGGATTATGTAAAACAGTAAGATTTTGAGGCACTTCCGAATACACCATCATAAAGGCATCGCC
Source organism: Bacteroidales bacterium (assembly GCA_016927695.1). GTDB lineage: Bacteria > Bacteroidota > Bacteroidia > Bacteroidales > JAFGHD01 > JAFGHD01. The sequence continues at coordinate 1,782 of JAFGME010000091.1, read as the reverse complement.
ATGATGATGGAAGAGGTGATATGTAACTTCCTTATTGCTTGTGTTATATGGCCAGTTGGACTGCTGGAGGAAGTACTTTCCTGCAGCATTGCCAAAGGCGGGCCTTACGTCCCTTGAACCCGGGGTTGTACCGTATGTGGGCATAAAATCGGGCCACATATTGTCCATCATGCCCCAGACATAAGCATCATTCACAAAAGAATAGGATACTTCAGATGCTGCAATAAGTCCGAGGGCGCCTGAATTCTGACCGTTATAAGTATATCTGTGGAATTTCTCCGTGAAGCATTCGCCTGACATGTTGTATTTTCCGGTAAGGCAGTTGATGGAGAAAACAAACACCAGGTCTGTATTCTGGCATCCGTTAATGCTTGAGCTGTTGTAAGCAGGTTCGCCCCATCCTGTTTCTCCGCCATGGTCGCGGTGCTGTAAGGCAAAAGCTCCGTTATTGATGGCGGTATTTACCATTGAGGCAGTTCCTCCTGTCCATCCGCCCAATTCAGCCGGGGTTGCAGGAATATATCCCTGCCCGGCAGGTCCGAAATAATTCACGACCATTGCAGTGTTCTGGTTCGATGACCAGATGGTTCCGGGTGTGCCGCTGTAAATGGCATTGATGCGCACAGGGGTTTTACCCTGGACATGTTTCCAGAAACCGCCGACGGTTTCGGAGCAGATCTGGAACCACCGTTCAGTTTGCCAGCCCAAAGCAGTGATGGGATTGGCATAAAATCCCGGGTTGGTGGGCGGAGTCCTCTCATAATCAAGGAATTTTGTGACCATAACATGCAGTTGGCTGTTGTTATTGGCCGTAATTCTTGCAAAAACAATGTCGGGCATGTGATTCCCCGTAACATCGGCAAAAATATTGTCAGAAACGCAATAATTATTGTAGATGGGAGATGTTATGGTTGAATTGACATCGGAACCGTAATCGGCCAAAAGAAGCACTGCAGCCGGGGGAATGTCCCAGTTATTGTAAGCATTGTTGAAGAAAGTCTCCAGGAAAGTTGCTGTAGAACCACCTATATCGCCTAAAGTCATCACATCTGTGCGGATGCCCTGCAGTGTCCTGAACTTCCTGATGGAGTCGGCCCAGGCTTGAAATTCCGCTCCGTTGGGGGTAACGATAAGATATTCGCAGCCCGTTTCATCGGTATTCTGGAAAGATTTTGAATAATCGATTTTGGGCAGGGATTCGTAGTTGAGCAACATGTCATTCAGCATGGGGTCCCACCAGCGGCTCCTGAGGCGGTCTTCCCCGAAATGGCCATTCCCGCCTTCAAAGGTTACCTCAATCTTCAGGTCACGGTAAACGATAAGTTCCCTGGTGACAGGGTTGTAATGGAAGGGTGTGATCCCAAGCATCACTACGTCAACGCCCCTGATGATGTCCTGGCTGATCTTTACCGGTTGCTCCGGATAAAACCTGTTTTTAGAGTAAATTTTCTCATTTTTCTGATACTGAAGCGGGCCGTTTTCGGTATCCAGAGGGATTCTGGGCGCCGGGGCGATCTCCACCCCGCTGAAAGTTTCAGTGCGGTATGAAATCACGTTGTACGTGGCTTTGGCCCCCTGTGGGATGGCGATATATCGTCCGCTGCCGGGAAGGTTGGGGGCACCCTCATCGTTTGGAAGGAAATGCCCGGGCAATTCCACGTTAATGAAGTTCTGACCTTCTATCTCCATTTGGGAGAGGAAGAAATTCTCTACTGAATAGTTGACAATCACTTTTTGTGAACTCTGCTCATCGAGTGTGTAACCTGGCTTGCCCCAGCTATC
>JAFGME010000090.1 GCA_016927695.1 Bacteroidales bacterium | reverse complement strand
GTAAATGTAAGGAAAATCTGCGGGCTTGTCAAGGGGAAACCTTTTTCTTTTTTCCGGTTATTTATATCTCCGGAACATACTGTTCAAACAGCCTGTGCACCAGCCCGTCGGCCAAACCGGTTTTTGGAACATAGATCACCCGTGCTTTGATTGTCTTCATAATTGTGATGAAAATCCAGGCTGCCGGCAGGATTACGTCGGCACGGTCAGGCCGCAGACCCAGCCTGACAATGCGTTCCGGCAGCGTAAAACTGCCCAGGTGATCATAAGCATGCCGCAGGGACTTGAAAGTAAGCATGAAATGATCGGAATCGCCATACATCTTGCATATCTTATTGATGTTACCGCCAGTGCCAATACAGTTGATCAGGTCATACCGGTTTTTGAATTTGCCCAGCCATTTTTCCATCTTTTCCCATTCGGAGGCCTTCACTTTGTTGCTGAGCAACCTCAACGTGCCTACCCTGAACGACGCTGCCGCCAGCACCTCTTTCTCCGATACCACGGATATCTCTGTGCTGCCACCGCCCACATCGATGTACATGCTGAGGGGTTTATTGTTTCCAAACTCTATTTTATTGGATTGCCTGATGATTTCCGCCTCTTCTATCCCATCAATCACCTTCACCGTGATTCCCGTTTCATCAGCAATCTTCCTGATCACGGCATTTCCGTTTTTGGCTTCACGGATGGCAGCAGTGGCACAGGCTGTATAACTGAGGGGTTCATAAACCTCCATCAGCAATTTATACGCCTGCAATGTTTTAATAAGATTATTCGCCTTTTCGGGCGAAACTTTTCCGGTGGTGAAAACATCTTCGCCCAATCTTGTCGGAATGCGCACCAGCGTGGCCTTCTCAACAACAATATTATTCAGAATATCGAACACATTGGCAAAGAGCAGGCGGCTTGCATTCGATCCTATATCTATGGCGGCAAAAAGCAAAATGATTCAGTTTTGGATTTTTTTTCTGAAATAATCGTAAAGCGCGAACTGCGCCCTCACCGGTTTGCCCCTGCCCTGCCCCTTGTACCTGTTTAACTGGTTTTCGGAGATGATCCTGGCTTTACAATTATCGCTGAGCTGTATCTGGAGCATATCCCAGAGTTCATCCCGGATATCAGGGTCATAAACGGGGGTCATCACCTCAATCCTGTGGTCGAAGTTGCGCGGCATCCAGTCGGCAGAGCCGGTGAACCACAGCTTATCGCCACCATTACAAAACACCAGCACCCTTGAATGTTCCAGGAAACGGTCAACAATGCTGGTTACAGTGATGTTCTCACTCAGATTTCTGATCCCCGGGATGAGGATGCAGATGCCCCTGACAATCATCGTGATCTTCACCCCTGCCCTGCTGGCCATGTAGAGTTTCCTGACGATCTTTTTATCCACAAGGTTGTTGATTTTGATGATTGCCCAGGCCTCCTTTCCCCGCCTGGCATTTCTCATCTCGTTGTCCAAGAGTTTCTCAAAAAACGTCCTGAGATAAAATGGGGCAACGATAAGATGGTTGAAAACCGGCTGCGAATATCTCTCTTCAAAAAGCGCAAAAACCCTTTCCACTTCGGTTGCGATTTCCTGCCTTGCCGTGAGGAGGCTTTCGTCGGCATAAACCCGTGCCGTCGATTCATTGAAATTGCCGGTGCTGATGTTGGCGTAATAAACAATATTACCGCCTTCATTACGTGCGATGGAAATAAGTTTTGAATGTACCTTGAACCCGGGGATGGTAGGCACTATTCTGACCCCTTCATCCTGGAGCTTACGTGCCAGAGTCATATTTGCCTCCTCGTCAAAACGGGCCTGTATCTCCAGAAAAACGGTTACCGATTTTCCATTTCTTGCCGCGTTTACCAGGGCATTTACCACGTTGGAATATTTGGCTGCACGGTAAAAGGTCATCCTGATGGAAGTGACCAGAGGGTCGATGGAAGCTTCTCTCAGCAGGTCGATGATGTAATGAAACGACTGATAGGGGAAATGCAGCATCACATCTTTCTTCCTGATGACATTGAGAATGCTGTGGTTCGGCGGCAGGTCCTTATGGCTGAGGGGAGGGAAAGGGGGATATTCCAGATCCTTTCTCCCGATGTCGGGAAAGGCCATGAAATCCTTAAAGTTGTGGTAGCGCCCGCCGCTCCTGATGTTATCGCTTTCGGAAATCTTAAATTTTCTGGATATTTTATTAAGGAACTTATCCGGCATCGTTCCGTCATAAACAAACCGGACGGGAGCGCCCTTTTTGCGCTGCTTGACCCCCTCGCTCAACAACTCAATAAAACTTCTCGAAACATCATTGTCAATGTCGAGTTCGGCATCCCTGGTGATTTTAAAAGTGTATGCGCGAAAGGTATCAAAACCGAAGATGGCAAAAATGTCTTTGAGGCAATAGCGGATGACATCGTCAAGAAGCATGATGTACTTCCTGTCGTCCTTTTCAGGCAGGATCAGGAACCTCGAAAGGGATTTGGTCGGCACTTTGATCAGGGCATAGTCATCCCTCAGATCATGACTGGAACTGCACATTTCCACAGCCAGATAAATAGAGCCGTCTTTGATGGAGGTGACCTTTTGCAGGTTCTTCAGCATAATGGGAAAGAGGTATTGCCTGAGCTGGTTTTCAAAAAATTGTTTAACATAATCCCCCTGATCGGGAGTAAGCTGGGTTTCGTTTACCAGCATAATGTTTTCCCGGGCCAGTTCACTTACAATTTTTCTGTAGGCTGATGTAAAAATCTGTTCCTGGTGGGCGACAATGGAAATAATATTCTCAAGCAGGGCTTGAGGGTCTTCCTTTACCTTTCCCGGCAGCTGATCAGCAGGCAGGTTGATCATCCGGTTGATGGTGCCCACCCTCACCCTGAAAAATTCATCGCGGTTGTTCGAATATATACCCAGGAATTTAATCCTCTCAATAAGCGGTGTGGCCGTGTCGATAGCTTCCTGTAACACCCTGTCGTTGAACGAAAGCCAGCTGATTTCCCGGTTGATGAACCTGTCGAGGTTGATACTCATATTACATTAAAGCACTTGGTTTTTTCCTTTTCTGTTCTTTTTCTCTTTGAGAAGTTTAGGGGTCACATAAAAAACCACTTTTTGCCCTGCCTTGTGGATGTCGGTCCATGCATTAGTGTCAAAATCCACCCTGACTATGGCGGAGGTAGGCAACCAGTCGATTTTTCTGCGTAAAAAACGATTGGAAAAGTTTGTCATGGCGGGATTATGCCCTACAACCATAACCGACCCGATATTTTCGGAAAGATCATAAAGCAGGTTATAGAACGAATCCTCATCTCCATGGTAAACATTCCTTGATATCTGTATATTGTCTTCCCGGTAATTCAGAGAGTGGGCAATGATTTTAGCCGTTTCACGGGCTCTTACGGCATGGCTTGAGATGATCAGATCAACCGATGTTCCGTTTTGAAGCAAATAATCTATGATAAACCTTGTCCTTTTCTTTCCCTTTTCCATCAAAGGCCTCTCCTCATCCTGAAGTTCGGGATGGTTCCATGATGATTTTGCATGCCTGACAATGTACAACGTTTTCATAGGCAACCATTAAAGCTTTCCGGTTCAAATATACTTATTACACAAACACACACCATTTGTTGATCCAAAGTTAATATAAAATTAACACAGCTTATGGTTGCTGCACGTTGTCAACCGGTTCTTCAGCGTTGCCTGATCCGGGGAAACTGATGTTGTCGCGGGTTACAAAAGCGCTGGGATAATCGGGTTGGATTGTGGTCATAAACTTTTCTGCTTCCATTTTGGTCCTGAAATCTCCAACCCTGACTTTATAATAGGGCGATTCAAAAATCAGGTATGCCTTCGTATACGGATACTCCTCATTGAATTTCGCAATGGCCTCCCTGGCAAGAGTTTTAGAGTTATTGCCTGATTCGAAGAGTATCTGCACCCGGTAACCCGGCATAACAGGGTATTGGGAGTTCACTTTATAATGCAACTGAAGCAGTGAATCTATCCTTGCATCTTCGATAATAACGAGTGATCCGCTGTCACTTTGCTGTGACAGGGCGGCAAGAGGTGCAAGAAAAAATGTCAATGCCGTGAAAACAAATAAAACAAGGTGCTTCATCTCGATTGGATACGTATATATTCTCTGGCATGGATACTCAAAACCGGTATGGGGGAATGATTCACCATCTGTTGTGCGAACGCCCCTAAAAAGAGGTTGGCCGTAGTGGTTTCCTGTTCCGTCATGATGGATATTAAACCGGCGTCCACTTTCAGGGCATATTCAATGGTGGAATTAGTAATATTTTCAGCTTCTAACTTTTCAAGGTAATAGGGCACATTTTCCTCTTCAAGGTATTTCGCCACCTGCCTGGTGTATTCATCCACCCTGTTCCTTACGGCTTTGACAGAAGTGGAGTACAAACCGATTATATGGATCTCTGAATTAAAATACCTGGCAATTTGGGTGGTGAAAGGGAGCTTTTGCCTTGATTCGAGGGAACTGTCAATGGGCAGGACGATCCTGTCCAAAGTTTGATGAAACCCGTAATTAGCGCGTATGGTAATCACAGGGCAGGGTGCATAAGTGACAATCCTGTATGCATTGCTTCCGATCCAGAATTCCTCGAAACCGGTTACGCCATGGGTACCGGTGATGACGAGCCCTACATCGGAGTATTTGGCCTGGTTGGCCACTTCGTGATGCACTTTCCCTTTTCTGATCTTGAAATTGAGTTCCCCCCCGATAAGCTGAGGCTGATATTTGCTGATCAGTTCTTTAAAGTTACCGGTGATCTCTTTTCTTGAGTCTCCTGGAGTCTCAGGGAATATGGTTTCTTCCGTGCGGGTATTGTCCACCCAAACCATCAGAACATTGGATTTCAATATATTGGCTATGCTGATGGCATATTCCAGGGCGTGTATGGAACACCTTGAGAAATCGATAGCTACAAGTATGTTTTTCATCATGGTAAGATTTAATTTCGTAAAAGTACAAAAAATCCAATTCAGGCGATACCCTTTTTTCTAACTTTGCTTTTTTATGTTTGAATAATAAAATGAACGAAAACCTCGATGCCAGCGGTATATCCTTGTCGGGTGCGGAAAAGGAAATAGAAAAAGTGCTCCGTCCGATCACCTTTAATGATTTTGAGGGGCAGCCCCAGGTGGTTGACAACCTCAGGATCTTTGTCATGGCCGCCAGGCAACGTGCCGAAGCCTTAGATCATGTGTTGCTCCATGGCCCGCCCGGATTAGGAAAAACCACGCTTTCACACATCATTGCCAATGAACTTGGCGTCAGCATAAAGATATCCTCAGGGCCGGTGCTCGATAAGCCCGGCGATCTGGCAGGCCTGCTTACCAACCTGGAAGAGAACGATGTGCTTTTCATTGATGAGATCCACCGTTTAAGCGCTGTGGTGGAGGAGTACCTCTACTCAGCCATGGAAGATTTCAAGATTGACATTATGATCGAAACAGGCCCGAATGCCAGGAGCCTTCAGATCGCACTGAGCCCCTTCACCCTCATCGGAGCCACTACGCGATCGGGCCTGCTCACTGCGCCGCTGCGATCACGGTTCGGCATCACCTCCAGACTGTCATATTATGATTCGAAAACGCTGGAACACATTGTCAAACGCTCTGCAAGCATATTAAAAGTGAAAATCAGCAAGGAAGCCGCAGGAGAGATAGCCCGCAGAAGCCGCGGTACACCCCGTATAGCAAACCTTCTTTTGAGAAGGATCAGGGATTTTGCCCAGATCAAGGGCGATGGCTCCATTACCATGGATATGGCGCTTTACGGGCTCTCTGCATTGAATGTTGACCAGCACGGACTGGACGAGATGGACAACAGGATTTTAGACACCATCATACGGAAATTTGCCGGAGGGCCGGTAGGGATAAGCACGATCTCGACCGCTGTGGGAGAAGATTCCGGAACCATTGAGGAGGTGTATGAACCTTTCCTGATCCAGGAAGGATATATCCACAGAACACCGCGGGGAAGGGAAGCCACTGCGCTTGCATACAGGCACCTGGGATTGACCGCACCGGGAAAGCAATCCGGGCTTTTCGAAGACTGACAACAACTGCATAGTCCACCTGATGAATGCATGAAAAGGATAACATATCCCATAAAAGAATATTGACCGCAGAAGTCCGGAAACTGTCGGTAAAACTTGGTTTTCATTCATGCGGTTTTGCCAGGGCCCGGCATCTGCCGGAAAATGAAAAAAGTCTCAGAGAATGGCTAGGTAAGGGCATGCATGCCGGAATGAATTACATGGCGAATAACATTGAGAATCGTTCTGACCCGCGTTGCCTTGTCGAAGGGGCTCAATCAGTGATTGTACTTCTTCATAATTACTTTCCGGAAAAAGACCTTCTCAGCGATGACAATTACACCCTTGCACGCTATGCCCGGGGCAATGATTATCACAAAGTGATCAAAAGAAAACTGAAAAAGATCATTGAATATCTGAAAGAGCAGGATCCGGCAGTGACAGCAAGGGGTTTCACCGACTCGGCTCCTGTGTTCGAAAAAGCCTGGGCCGCGCAAACCGGATTGGGATGGATTGGTAAAAACACACTCCTTATCACCAGGGAACAGGGATCGTATTTCTTCATCGCAGAGATCATCACCAACCAGCTTTTTGATTACGATGTCCACAGGGAACCTGACCGTTGCGGCGATTGCAACCTCTGCATTGAAGCCTGTCCAACGGGAGCATTGAATGTCCGCAAACTGGACGCCCGCAAGTGCATTTCCTATTGGACCACAGAACAAAGGGAGGGAGGGCTGCCTGAAGATCTCAGGGAAAAATCCGGCAACCGGATTTTCGGGTGCGACATCTGCCAGGAGGTCTGCCCCTGGAATAAAAAGGCAAAACCCACGGATGAACCCGATTTTTGGCCAAATCAGGAAATCGCAGGCATGGAAAGGGAAAAATGGGAAACGCTCTCAGAGGAGGATTTTAAAAGGATATTTCATTTGTCGCCCCTCAGAAGACTCTCCTTCTGTAACCTGGTCAGAAATGTGAACTTTGTGAGGCCTAACTTAAAAGAAGGGAACAGGCCATCCGGTTGAAATTGTATTGCAAATTGCGGGTGGTTAATCGCCTGTATCTGCCTTACCCGGATCTCCAGCATCAAAACAGACTCAATTGCCTGTCGTCTTCCCTGTTTTCCTTTTTCACCCCGGGTTTTTTGCCCTCTTTTTCCTTTACTGATTCGTCTTTTTCTGCTTTCGGTTCCCTGGTTACCGGATTTTCACCGGCTGGCGCCTGGCCAGTTTGCTCATGAAGCATTTTCAGGATTCTATCATAACGCTGTTGATGAGAAAAGATCATTTGATCTATAAAAGAGCTGTCAAATGGTTTGTTGCTTCCCTGAATTTCCCTTTTATCCTTTTCCAATTCCGAAATATATGTCTTTATGAGGAAAAGCTCTTTCTCCAGAAAAGACATCTTCCTGGGTTTCGGACTGCGCATTATGTCATAAACATTTTTCCATTTCCCTTCCACCATAACCTCCAGCTCCGGCTGCAACACATATAAACCTCTGTCGGAGCGTAAGAAAAGCATCCTGTTGTATGGGTTTTCACTCTCCACTTCATTTTTGGCCAGCATAGCTGAAATGTATTGCCGCCTTTTACGGTACTCCGGCAACACAGATTCAGGGAATTTTTGTAAAATCCGCTCCAGATCCGGGGCCGAAACACCGTCCAATTCATATTTTCTCCTGAAGCCCTGTATTATTTCCTGTTGCAGGGCGATGAAAAAATGAATCAAAAAATACTCCATCTTTTTATTGTCCACCTTAATCAGTTGGTCGTTCACCTTAATTTTGACAAAATCGTTTCTGCAAAGGGGGTACAGCGCTTCCATCCGGGCAAAGTACTGGAGATCATGGTATGCCCTGGCGAGAAGAATCTGCTGGGGATTCCGGTAAAGATGGTCTGCAACATCCATATTAACGCCAATTTTCAAAAGGTATTCCGCAATTTTCCGGTTTCCTGTGTTAATTGCCGCCAAAAGGGGGGTCTGGTTGAATTCATCACGGTAATCCGCTCCGTACTTCCTGATGTTTTCTTCCACCGCCTTAACATTACCCGCTAAGTAAATCCCGTAATGTTTCCTGAAAACAGACTGTTTCTCCGCTTTGAAATTGTCAGCTTTGCGGTATTTCAATTCAGAGAGTTTTGCAATGCTCTCAAAATCATCGTAAAGCAGAGCATAAGCAAACAGTTTATCCTTGGCCTTTTTATTGAATGTTTCCGGGTTTAAGGCTTCCTCTTTAAGATCGGGCAGGTTTTCAGGCGTAATTGGCACCCAGTCGGGTTTCGTGATATTCAGGATACTCTTCCTGATCTCCTCTGCCTGCTCATTTTTGCCCTGCATTTCGAGTTTACGGGCTTCCTCCTGCCACTCTTCAGCGGTTGAAGCATCGGTTTTAAGGGTTACAGTCTGCTCTTCCTTTTCGACCAACAGAAGCAATCTGAAAATATCATGATTTACCGACGATTCAATGATGAACAGGTTCTTTACCGCCCTTGTCATACCCACGTACAGGGCATTTATGTAAAATTTATAGGCATCCAGATCTTTATCTGCTTTGTCCCTGCTTCGGGCATAGGTAAATGAATCCGGGTCCATGTCCTTTTCCGTAATGCCTCTCGTGATGTTTATAAACTCCCTGCTGCTGTTGCTCACAAAGTTGATCAGTATGATATTTTCATATTCAAGGCCTTTGGCTTCATGAATGGAAAACAGCAATGGGGTTCTGAATGATTTTCTGACCTCCGCCTTATCCTCCGGATTTAATACCAGTACTGCATATTTTGCTGACCGGTGCGTTTTTTCATTGAACTGGGAACGGATTTTTGGAGTGTCTCTATAAAATCTGACTTCACCTTTGTTTTCCGAAATAGTGTCCACCAAAAAAGCGCTTTCTTTGTCCAATGAACCAAAGCGCGCATTCTTGAGCATAAGCAGCCGGTTGGCAATCCGGGTTACATCCACGGAATTCCGGTAGTTGGTTCGTAATATTTTAATATCGGCAGAAACCAGATCATGTTTGTAAAACATGGTTTTTAAATTGGTCCATGAGAAAAAATTCGGATGCACGATCTGGTTCGAGTCGCCGCACAGCATGAAATTCCTTTCGGTTTTAAGGGATTTAAGTACAAGATACAACTGAATGTTGGTAAAATCCTGTACTTCATCAATGACAATAAAATCGTATCTGGGTTTACATAACACCTGGTACTGAAAAGAGACAATATTCAGGTCGATCAGCGATTTTTCCTTCATGTACTCCAGGTAATTCCGGAAGGCTTCATACACATTTTCCCTCTCACTGCCTAAAAATATCGATTGCTTTACCCCCAGGTTAAGGTATTCTTCCTGTGATAAATAAGGCCTGCTGATGTCGAGCCCGGTCAAAACACCCTTAAACTCTTCAAAAAGTTTATAGGTATCTTTTATTTTGAAAATATGCTTACGGGTTTGTATCCACTCGTTGAACAAAGACCGGTCGAATTCCCTGCCCTGCAGGATACGGATGGTTTCAAGAAATTCTTTGTAATTCAAAAAATCGATTTCCTGCTTTTCATTTTCATAGTGATTGGAAAAATAAAGCTTTGACGAATTTTCGGCTAAGTAAGGAGATAAGGTAATATATAAAATACTGCCTTTGAGTTGTTTGATTTTTTCAAGGGTCAGAACGGTTTTCCCGCTCCCTGCCGATCCGACAATGATCACAGGTGGCGGCAAACTGAATATTTTGCTCTGGATTTCGTCAAAGGAAATGATCTTATCCAAAAGATGAAATGTGCCCGCCGAAGTATTAACATATCTTAATACCTCCTTGTCCGCGTCCGGGATCTTTTTTTCATCTTGCAGCGGGGCGAGTTTGTTCTCATCTACTTTGGCCCCGTTCAGAAATTTCGATTTTTCATAAGCATGGTTCAGGATCACTTCAAGGAGAAGGATATAGGTTTCATCCTGGAATTTTGCAAATTTAAACAGCAGGCGGTTTTCATAATCCAGTTTCGCACGGTAATAATCCGAATTGGTAATTTTTTTGATTTCCGCCGAATGAAAATCATTGTTTTGCAAAAACCCGATGCTTTTAATGAATTGCTTCTTTACAGGTGCAATATTTAAATCGTTATATTGCAGAACTTTCATACCCTCCCATTTTTTGGCAAATATCGAAAAATATATGACAGGGCATCCCGGTTTTTTCTTCGGATAAAGTTATTATTCTGCTTCATTCTGTGAATTTTCAGCAGGTATAAAGGTGGAAAAAGATTTCCTGTTTATCTGTCAGGTTTGAAAAAATAAATACTTTTAAAACCGTTAAAAATGTTTTCATTCTCTTAAAAAGATCTAAAAATTTGAATATGAACCGCATTAAACCTGCCGTGATTGCATTTCTGATCTTTGTGCTTATCCGGGGTATTATCCATGGGCAGCCTCC
>JAFGME010000012.1 GCA_016927695.1 Bacteroidales bacterium | reverse complement strand
ACTTGCAGTTACAGGGAATAGTTCTCAAACATTAAATAATCACCACTATGAAAACACTACGGTTACTCTCAGTTCTGACCATGTCTGTTTGTATGACAGGCATCTCACTGTCGCAGAATGTAGCGATCACTGACGACAGTCTTTATTCGGCACACAGCTCGGCTATGCTGGATATCAAATCCATCTCTAAAGGTCTTCTCATCCCCAGATTGACCTACACTCAAAGAAACAACCTTGCCTCCCCTGCCACCGGTTTACTGATCTTCCAGACCGACAACCAACCCGGATTCTACTGGAACGAAGGCACACCGGGAATCCCTGACTGGGTGAGGCTTTCGGTGTCCACCTCAGAACACTGGTCAAAAACAGGAAACCTCATGTTCCTGTCTGAGGTCAGCGACTCTGTCGGGATCGGCACTTCAAATCCTGCCGAAAAACTGGATGTGAACGGAACAGTCAGCGCTTCAGGGTTTAAAATGGGAAGCGGCGCAAATGCCGGCTATGTACTCACTTCTGATGCAGCCGGCCAGGGTTCCTGGCAGGAAAACGGAAACGGCGACATCACCGCTGTCAGTCCCGGCACAGGCCTTGCAGGAGGCGGGACCCAGGGAGATGTTACCCTGAATGTCATGTTTGCCGGTACCGGGGCGGCCAATACCTCCTCAAGAAGCGATCATAATCATGACAATGCTTACGTGAATGAAGCAGACCTTGACCATCTCAATGCAGCGGACGGTTCGCCGCAAAAAGCGGTTTTTGTGGATAATAACGGAAATGTAGGCATAAATACCACTGTTCCGGCCTACCTGTTGGATGTAAACGGAAGTGCCGGCTTTTCGGAATATTTATTTCATAAAGGAGATGACGATACCTATGCACGGTTTCTCGACGACAGGATAGACATTGATGCTGGAAATTCATTATTTCTGACCCTTCTGGAGTCGACACAGGATCAGTTTACGATCAACGAGGATGGTATGGATATTGATTTCAGGATTGAATCAGATGCAGATCCATATTGCATCTTTATGAGGGCAAGTGATGGCTTTACCGGTCTTGGCACTTCAAACCCACTGGTAAAACTCGATGTCAGGGGGTCAGTGAATACCGGCGCTAATGGCTCGGGATACGATGTCAATCACCTCGGTAACAATACAGGCAGCAGGTTGTTCTGGGATGGTTCCAAAATGGCGCTGCGCTCCGGCAGGGCCACAGGAACCCAATGGGACGATGTCAACACCGGATATTACTCTGTTGCTTTGGGAGACAACAATAAAGCAAGCAATAGTTACGGCATAGCCCTGGGCACCGAAAATGAATGTACAGGGGCTGCATCCGTTGGTATAGGAGCCGGCAACTACACCAGCGGGGCACAGGGTGTTGCCCTGGGGAATTCAAACACCTCAAGCGGGAATTCCTCCGTAGCCATCGGCATAAGCAATAACACCAGCGGATGGTATTCCATGGCGTTCGGCTTTGACAACGATGCCGCAGGAAGTTATTCCATGGCGCTTGGTCAGGCTACTTACTCAAGCGGTAACACTTCCACAGCAATGGGTTTTGGAACTGACGCCACCGGCGACTACTCCACCGCCCTGGGCTGGAACACCAATGCAGGGGCAACAAGGTCGGTGGCCATAGGTACCAACTCATCCGCAAGCGGAACGGATGCCATCGCGCTGGGTATGTATGTTACGGCCGGAACAGCCTCGAACACCATCACTATGGGCAAAGGCATCGACAACACCAACCGCCTGACCAACGATGTTGCCAATTCACTGATGGTCGGGTTTAATACCACTACCCCCACCCTCTTCGTGGGTGGAAGCAACCACAGGGTAGGTATAGGAACTTCCAGCCCGGAATACAAACTCCAGGTGGACGGAACCATTGCACCGCTTGCAGACGACAGCTACGACCTCGGATCTTCCACCAGAAGATGGGACGATGTATATGCCACCAACGGAACCATACAGACCTCCGACATCAGGATGAAAACCGACATACATCCCTCTGTTTACGGACTGAAAGAAGTGATGAATCTGAATCCTGTACAATACCATTGGAAATCCAAACCGGAAAAAGGTACACAGGTAGGCCTCATTGCTCAGGATGTTATAGCGGTTATCCCCGAAGTGGTGAATACCGGTGATGATGAAATGAAAACAATGGGTTTGCACTACGACAAGCTGGTGCCCGTGCTGATCAAAGCCATTCAGGAACAGCAGGCAATGATAGTACAGATGCAGAAGCAGATTGAAGAAATGAAAAAACAGGAATAAGGTTTGATTTCACCTTTTTACACGAACGGCATCATTATGAATCATTAAAACAATCACCGGGTGGCACCGTAAGCCTGCGCTATCGCCAGGGCGCAGGGAGTCACCCGGTATAAGTTTGCCCGGAATATTATATGCCCCCCAGGTTGATCCGCCGGATTGGCTAAAAATTTAAAATGCAATTGTAAAACTCAGGTTTTTTCATTATGTTTGCCTCCGGAAAAAAAATTCATTACTTATAACACTTTCACAATTTATGAACAGAATTTTAGCTTTCATCAGCATGATTGCATTCATTTTCACAACATTTACAGTGAATGCTCAAACGGACCAGACTAAGCCGTCAGGATTTAACAGGCCATTGGAAGTTGACAAACGGATCGACAACATGGGATACTGGATGAAGATGGCTGAAGAAGGGCTCGTCCCTTACAATCCCGTCGTTCCTTATAAACCGGCTGAATTTAAAGGAACTCAGATAGATTCCAGGTCAGTTCCCCAGGACTCGCCTGACATCCCGGTGACCAGCCAAAGCAACACCACCCAAAGTGAAAATTCCATTTTTGCAGACCCATTGGACAATGCCCATGTCTTAAACTCAAACAATTCCACCGACTGGAACGGCGGCACCGCATCCGGTGTGTTCGGCGCCGACTACTTCTATTCCAATAACTTCGGAGAAAGCTGGAGCGGCAGCATCAACGGCGCAGGCGGAAGTAACTCAGGCGATCCGGCAGTTGTCATCAGCAGAAACGGACGAAGGTTTATCGGATTTATATACAACCAGGGACAGGCTGTTTCATGGTCAGACAATGATATCAACTGGACCAGGGTCGTAGCCGCTACCGTTCCCACCTGGTGGTCGCTCAACCTTCTGGATAAAAATCATTTATGGATCGACAATAGCGCTGCAAGCCCATACCAGGGTAATTTATACATCGGGTGGACCCGCTTTCAGTTGTTCAGCGGCGACGACGGGCAGGTACAGATATGCCGTTCCACCGACAATGGGGCTGCATGGTCTTCTCCGGTGAACATCAGCAGTTCCCTTCCTTCACCGAACGAACTAAGCCAGGGGGTCAACATCAGCGTGGGCCCCAACGGCGAGGTATATGCTGCCTGGGCTGTTTTTGAAAGCACCAGCGTTCTGGATGAAAAAGCCATCGGTTTCAACAAATCCCTGAACGGAGGGTCTTCCTTCGGAACCGCCAGCAAGATCATCACCAACATCAAAGGAATCAGGAATACGGGTGTGAATAAAAATATGCGTGTAAATTCTTTCCCGTCCATGTCGGTTGACATCAGCGGCGGGGCAAACAACGGAAATATCTACGTGGTCTGGTCAAATATCGGCACACCCGGAGTAAACAGCGGATCCAATAAAAGCGTTTATATCATCAGATCATCCAATGGCGGCTCATCATGGTCAACTCCTGTCAGGGTGAACCAGGGGCCGTTCCAGGATGGAAAAGAGGCTTTTTTCCCCTGGATAAGCTGCGATCCTGTCACAGGTTTCCTGTATGTTATTTTTTATGACGACCGCAACACTTCGTCTGCTTCCTGCGAAACATGGGTGGCCGTTTCAGAAGATGCCGGTGATACCTGGGAAGACTTCAGGGTGGGCGACGTTTCCTTTACTCCATCACCCATTCCGGGACTGGCAGCAGATTACTTCGGCGATTACCTTGGTATCTCTGCAAACAATGGGAGGGTATATCCCTGCTGGACCGATAACCGCGGAGGGGTAACCAGGACGTATGTATCTCCTTTTCAATATCCTGCAGGCAGCGACCTGAACCTCAAAGTCTTCCTGGAAGGTCCGTTCAACGGAAATGTAATGAATGCTGTGCTTCCCGGTTCAGCCGGATTTCCGATGTCACAGCCCTTCAATACAGCCCCGTGGAATTATCCGGGAACTGAAAGTGTGGCCAGTTTGCCTTCCAATGTGGTCGACTGGGTTTTGGTGGATATCAGGGACGCACTCACTGCCGGAGCTGCAACTTCAGCGGCAAGTATCGCAAAAAAGGCAGCATTCCTGAAAAATGACGGTCAGGTGGTTGACCTTGACGGGAACCCGGTGCTAAGCTTTGCAGTGTCGGCCACACAGGGTCTGTTTGCCGTGGTTTTCCAGAGAAATCACATTCCGGTGATCTCTTCTGTACCATTGACCGAATCAGGCGGCATTTTTTCCTATGACTTCTCATCCTCTGCAGACCAGGCTTTTGGAGGCGTCAATGCCCATAAGGAAATCGCCCCTGGCATCTGGGGCCTTATCTCCGCCGACGGCAATGCCGACGACCAGATCAATAACAGTGACAAAAACGATGTCTGGGCGCCACAGGCAGGATCGAATGGCTACCTTTACGGTGATTTCAACATGGACGGCCAGGTAAACAACAACGACAAAAACGATCAGTGGGTACCCAATACGGGACTGGGTGGCCAGGTACCCCAGTAAATTGGCTGAAACGGAAGAATACAGAAGCCATCTGTCTGGCAGGTTACAGAAAAACCGGATTTTTTAATAAAAATATCGCGTTATTATTAGGGTATTCAGGTTCTTAGCCATCCGGCATTGGTATCCAATCCGGACAAGGGCATCATCCAACAAAACTTTCGCATTTTTAACTGCAGAACAACGGATGATATTTATGAGATTCTTCATCTTCCTTAAAAAATGGTTCAGGGCAAAGAATACCATTCCCTGCACACTTTTGATAATGGCAACAGGTATGAATGTTTTTTACAGCAGGCTTATCGCTGTTATAAAAACAAATCTGTTATGAGATTAAAATGAACGGGAGAGACAGTTGATGTGGGTTTCACTGAAATCAGAAAAGTTGGATGCATTCTGCCTGTCAGGGTTGGCATCTAAAAGCGCAGTAGCGCCAACCGTTTCACCGGCTCCGGAAAAATATGTGTTATCCCCCTGCCTGTTTAGCGTGTGAGATGCCAGCAAGCCCGGAAGAATAAGCAAATAGGCGATCAGGTAGAACTTGATGAGATT
>JAFGME010000089.1 GCA_016927695.1 Bacteroidales bacterium | reverse complement strand
TCAGGTTGTTTTATTTATTTTGTGGAAGGATATAGCCTTCCTTTCCTGGTTTTCAATATTAGCATGCTTGCTGCAACAGCCTTTTGTTACCGTTCTTTTCAGCTCCCGCATATCCATTTCAGCAGGTATCTGCTGAGTGTGGTTTTTATTTTCTCCGGATTTGTAAAAGGGGTTGATCCTGTAGGAACTCAATACCAGATTGAAGATTATTTTATTGCATACGGAACGGAATGGGCCCGGCCTTATGCTTTTATGCTTTCCATTATCCTGAATTCTTTTGAGTTTATATTAGGGATTTTGCTGCTTTTCAGGGTAAGAATGAAACTGACAGGATGGATTCTATTGATGCTGATGCTGGTTTTTACCCTCACGACCCTGAACGATGCCCTTTACAATCCTGTGCCCGACTGCGGGTGTTTTGGTGATGCAATTAAGATGACGAACTGGCAGACACTTTATAAAAACCTGGTAATCAATATTTTTGTTTTTATAATATTTGCCGGGAGAAAGAAGCTTTCTACCCTCTTGTCAGCAAAATCAGAACTGATGATATTTTTTGTCACCGTGGCCCTTTTCATCGGTTTCGAAATATACAACATCCGCCACCTGCCCGTTATCGACTTCCGCGACTGGAGAGAAGGAAAGCAAATGATTCTTGAAAACCCCATGCCCAAAGAAACGTACGTGACCTTCAAAAACAGATCCACAGGAGAACAAAAGGAGTATCTTTCGCCCGATTATCCGTTTGATGACACGGTATGGATATCGCAGTGGGAGTTTGTGGATACCCGGATTATAGATCCCAACCCCAGGCTGCATGAGCTGTATTTAACCGATAAGGAGGGCTCTGATGTTACCTCTCTTGTCATTGAAAATCCTGATTTTCAGATTATTTTCGTATCGTTTGATCTTCAAAAAATGAATTTGAAAAATCTGGACGTTATCAAAGGGATCATCGCAGGCAGTGATACTTCAGGGATAAGTGCAGTGTTCCTGACCAGCTCCCTTGCTGAGGATGCAAAAATATTTGTTCAGGCAAACGACTTTGATGCTGAGGTCTATTATGCCGATGATACGGAGTTGCAGGCCATGATCCGGTCGAATCCCGGAATGGTGTTGATGAAGGGTGGTACCGTTATCAGGAAATGGCACAACAACGATATCCCTGATTTTGATGAACTATACAGAGAATTCCTGATCAGATAAAATATTTTACCCCATGGCAGACATAAATTCAATTAAGGTGTTTTTTCAACAGAAACATATTGCTGTTGCAGGTGTGAGCAGAAAAAATGGCAAATTCGGAAATTCCATTTTCACAGAACTAAAAAAGAAGGGATATACCGTTTACCCGGTCAATCCGAACATGGATGAATTTGATGGAGGACAATGTTATCAGGATGTAGCCTCATTGCCACCGGAAGTTACGGCAATGGTGGTAAGCACCCGGCCCGGGGTGACGGTTGACCTTGTGCAACAGGCATTGAACAAAGGAATCAGTCATATCTGGTTGCAGCAGGGCTCTGCCACAAAAGAATTTGCAGCCTCATTAAAGGAAAAAAAGAACATTATAAGCGGGCAATGCATTTTTATGTTTGCCGAACCTGTTCAGGGTCCGCATAAATTTCATAGATTTATCAACAAATTGTTTGGTATGTATCCTAAGGAATCATGATATGGAAGACCGGAGGGCATATGTGAATGAAAATCAATGTGAAAGGGTTGGGAAGACTCTTTCCCGGATAAAGATCAGGCCTGAGTTTTACAAAAGGGATTTTTTGGAGATTAGTTCTGACAGGGAAACAAAACTGAGGATGTATTTTTTTGCAGTGGCGATCTGTCATCAGACGCATCAGTTGCAAAACAGTGATTCAAGCATCTTTGGATGGGATTATATGGAAAAGGTTTTTCTGAGGATCATGCAAAAATACACTGCGTTTATCAACCCGGGGTACCTGACGGTGATCGGGGAAGCCCAGACAGCTGAATACCTTGCATGGCTGTTCGGGCCTAAAGACAAACCCTACCTTTGCACCCTTGATCGCTTACAGGAAAGGGCCAAGCTGCTGATTGAAACGGCTAAGTTGCTCAGGGATAAACATTCCGGCAGCGTTTCCAGAATGCTGGATAGCGGGAAAGGGTACCTTCTCAGAGACGGAAGCGGCATTTATGAAATTTTGGGAGAATTCAAAGCATACTCTGATCCCCACCGAAAGAAGTCATCCTTTTTTCTTAAACTGGCAACGGAAGCAGGATTGATACATATTAACGATCAGGGCAACATGGCGCCAATCATGGATTATCACATGCAGAGGGTGCTGCTGAGAACGGGATGTGTTGAAATTGATGACAACAACCTGCGTTTGAAACTCACCGGACGCGAAACGCTTGAAACGGATGAGCCTGTTAGAAGCGCCAGCATCATGGCCGTTAAACTGATAGCAGGTATATCAGGCCATCCCTTGTGGAGATTAAACGACTTCCTGTGGGCGCTGGGCAGAAGCTGTTGCAAGGACACTTTTTTATGTATGGACAAACAATGTGAAAAGGAGCCTTGCACCCTCTTTGCCATTGCCGACCTTGAAGCCCACGACCACTGTATTTTTGAGGAGGTTTGCCTGGGCTATGGCAGCGAAGAATACCGGAAACTGTGGCATCCCGTTGTTGATACGGATTATTATTAAAGGAATTTGTTCAACTGTGTTTTAAAAGGTGTGATGAGTTTTTCTATCTGTTCTAATCACATCCCTGATCCACCATAACAACTTTACCTGTATCAAATCCTTTTTCCATGGCCTCCCCAAGCAACTGCATTACGGTTTCCTGCGGAAGCGTTTTTGTCCGGGCCAGAATCCAGAGAAATTTTCTGGATGGATCCCCAACGAGGGCATACGAGTAGTCGTTATCGATGGCTAAAACCCAGTACCTGCCTGCAAAAGGCCAGAAAAAACTAACTTTGAGCTTAGCAGAGTCTTGAGGATCAGGTACCCAGGCAACCCCCGTAATCTCTTTGGTTTCGGAAGGGGTTCCGGACAGATGTCCCTTGTTGAATACCGTTATTTTCCCGTCATCCCGCAGTGAATAGGTGGCCGAAACACACACCAGGTTTTTTTCAAATGAGTTCGGAAGCCTTGCAATTTCGTACCATGTTCCTGTATATTTACGGATGTCCAGGTTTTCAACTACTTCAAGGTCTTTATTCTTTGTTTTGCATGATACCATAAGAATAATAATTAGCCAAAGCGTAAACGGTAACCATCTCATATTGTGTATAGTAAAGAAAATATTATTTTTTTACCTGCTGGGCCTGGATGGCTGTAATCACGACAGTGTTCACGATATCTTTTACCAGGCAACCCCGGCTGAGGTCGTTCACAGGTTTGTTTAATCCCTGCAGTACAGGGCCGATGGCCACTGCATTGGCAGCCCTTTGTACGGCCTTGTAAGTGTTGTTTCCGGTATTAAGATCGGGAAAGATAAAAACTGTGGCCTTTCCGGCTACCGTACTGCCCGGGAGTTTCAGGCTTGCCACGGTGGCATCAATGGCCGCATCGTACTGAATGGGTCCTTCCACGTTCAGGTCGGGCCGGCGCTCACGGACAATGCCTGTAGCTTTTCTTACTTTTTCCACATCTGCCCCTTTTCCTGAATCCCCTGTGGAATAGGAGAGCATGGCGACCCGCGGTTCAATGTCAAACATGGCGGCGGTGTCGGCTGAGCTGATGGCAATGTCTGCCAGTTCTTCCGAATTCGGATTGGGGTTCACTGCACAGTCGGCGTAAACAAGCACACGGTCTTCAAAACACATGAAGAATGAGCTCGACACGATGGAAAAACCGGGTTTGGTTTTAATGAATTCAAAGGCAGGCTTTATCGTATGCTGCGTGGTATGCATGGCCCCGGACACCATACCGTCGGCGTGTCCTTTATGCACCATCATCGTGCCCAGATAGCTGACATCATGCATGAGGTCTAAGGCGGTTTCACGGGTCACACCTTTATGTTTGCGGAGGCGAAAATATTCCGCTGCATATTCATTCACAAGATCGTTGTCGTAAGGATCGATGATATTGGCCCCATTGAGCCGGATATGAAGAGAAGTGGCTTTTTTCAGGATTTCCTCTTCATTGCCTAACAATGTGATTTCCACAACATTCCTTCTAAGTAAAATTTCTGTGGCCCTGAGTATTCTTTCGTCCAGGCCTTCGGGCAGTACGATATGCTTTCGGTCAGTCCGGGCCCTTTCGAACAGTTCGTATTCGAACATCACCGGGGTGACAACTTCTGAACGGGTGATGGCGATTTTATCCTTTAAGCGGGCGCTGTCCACATAACTTTCAAACAAACCCAGGGCAGCGGCAATGCGTCGTTCGTTGTCAGGCGACAGAACGGGTCTGATTTTACTGACGTTGGAGGCTGTGGTGTAGGTGTCGGTATCGACTTCAAATATTGAGGCAGGCAACTTTGGCGTTCCCCTGAGCAATTTGGGTATCTCTTCATTCAGGATTTTACCGCCGCTCAGGATAATGCCGGCGATTTTCGGGTGATTATCGGAAAGAAGGGTCAGGAGTAAGCCGACGATGACATCCGTGCGGTCGGCCGGAGTGATGACAAGTGTGCCTTCAGAAATAAACCTGAGGATATGTTCCAGGCTCATGGCGCCCACTTTAAAATCGTGAACATCGTTGTTGAGAACATCATCATCGCCATACAATTGACTGGCCCCAAGGGCCAGGCCTATCTGCCGCATGGTTAGTTTTTGAAGAAGGTCACTTTCAGGTATTGCAAAATCTATTTCTCCCAGGCTTTTGAATTTTTCAAGCAACTGATTAATCTCCCTGAGATTTCCGGGGTTTGCCCTGTTTATTACCATTCCCATATAGGTGCATTTTTCGCGTGCAAGAATGGCTTTGATGATCTGGATGGTGTCGGCAATTTCATTGACCTTTCTGTTATTGCCGTTGATCACTGCAAAAACAGGCGCGCCCAGGTTATTGGCCAGTCGTGCATTGAAGTCGAATTCGAAAGGTTTAAGAGAACCCGTATGGTCAGTGCCTTCGCATAAAACGAAATCGCATTTCTGCTCCAGCTTCTTGTATTTGTTGAGGATGCCTGTAAAAAGAGAATCAATATCCCCATCCTGTATCAGGTGGAGGGCTTCAACGGTGGTTATGCCAAACATTTCTTCGTACTCCAATGCAAGGTTGTACCTTTCGGAAATCAGAGAAATATCAGTGTCCTTTTCGTCGCCGGTGGTGATAATCGGTCTGAAAAATCCCACCCTTTTCAATTGGCGGGAGAGTATTTCCATTATTCCGAGAGATATCAGGGATTTTCCGGAATCAGCATCTGCTGCGGCTATAAATAAATTATTTGACATACCTGCCGGTTTCTTGTTATTTTGTTAACAGATTCCTGCAAAAATACACAAGCATTTACCAGAATGACCATTTTATATAAATTAATTTTAATTTACATGGGATTATTTCAGGATAAGGCTTTCGAAAACAATCACCTGATTGGAGGCGGGCGTACTGATGTGAACCCAACCAAATTTACCTGATACTTTTATTCCAACGTATTTATTGTCATCCGGATGCCATAAACCCTCATATACATCAATGAAATTCCCATATAGCGTATTGCCCACCGAATAGTAGTAGCCGGTTGAGTTATGGCTGATCATAATCAGTGTGTCTGCAAGCCAGTTAAGGGATTCGCTCACCGCGTAATTGTATTCAACGGGCAAAAGCCCCGCATAGTCAGAAACGCTGAACTCATATTCATCCGGGAGGGTCATGTCGGCAGTATAGTTTTTTGTATAAAAAAAAGCAGTTGAATCATACAGGGGAGGAGGCTGAATTGTTGTATCCACGGCTGATTTCACCCAGTAGCTTACCATGGTGTCAACGATAAATTTCGCAGCAAGAAAAGCCCCTTCATGCAGGCATTTCACCCTGGATGAAGAGAAACTTAAACCTCCCGGAGAGCCCTGGTGAATTGCTTCAACTGAAAAATCATCTGTTCCGTCGTTGTTCACATCCAGAAACACAGATGCAGGGATGTTATAACCGCCGGTGAGGCTGAGTGAGTCATATGACCTGTACATTGCACAATTGTTGCAGGGCGCTTTTCCTGCCCGGATTTCAGGATTGGCCTCGTCCTTATTGCAACCCATCAGGGCAAGAGTAAGGATGATTAATGCCAGACAGATGATTTTCATAGGTTTGCGTATTATATTAATGAAAGATTTAAAACAGGAACAGTATCGAAACCCCTGTCACTGCAATCAGGGCGCCCAATATTTCACGGATTGAGATTTTTTCTTTAAAAAAAATAACAGCCGGGGGAATGATCAGCACCGGCACTATTGCCATGATGGTGGAGGCAATCCCGGTTTCGGTTTTCTGGATGGCGAGAAGGGAGAATGAAACTCCCAAAAAAGGTCCGAAAACGGAGCCTGCAACGAGGAACCTCAATCCTTTGGCGTCCCTGAAGGCATTACCGATGTTTTTCCATCTTCTCAAAGCAAAGAAAATAAGGGTAAATCCCAGCATTCCTGCCATCACTCTGATCTGGGAAGCGGCAAAGGCATTATAATCCTTCATGCCGTATTTGCTAAGCACAAGGCCGACTGCTTGTCCTGTTGCACCACCAAAAGTCAGCAAAATTCCGCTAAGGGGGTAAGAAAATTTCAGCTTTTTTTGTTTGCCGTCCAGACTGCGTTTTTCCCTTCTCATCACAACGGTAATAATTCCGGTTATGGTCAATCCCATTCCGATGATATTGACCATTGAAAGCCTTTCACCCAGCACTACCCATCCGATGAGCGCAGTGAGGGGGGGCACAAAGGCCATGATCACCATCGAAACCCTGGCGCCTACCACCACAAAAGATTGAAATAGCAGCTGGTCACCTATGACAAATCCCACCAGCCCTGAAAGTGTGAGCCAGAACCAGGCCTCTCCAGTGGCATCAAGCGGAAGCAGCATGCCCCTGCTGACAAGGGTAAAGACCGAATAAATGACAAAAGCCAGGTAAAGCCGGAGCAGGTTAACCGTTAACGAGCCCATTCTTTTCGATGCCGCCTCAAACATCAGCGCCGTAACAGTCCAGAATATGGCTGTTGAGAGGGCGGCCAGTTCCCCGGCATGTGTATTAAACATACATTTGGCCGTTGTTTTGTTTCATCATTTGATCAGTTTTACCGTGATTTTTCCGGCAATGTTCAGCGCTGTGGTAAGAGTGGAAATATCCCCGTACAGATTGCCATCCTTGCCTGAATAATGAGAATGCCCGATTGCCTGCATTATTGTTTCCGATCCTGCAATGGCCGGATCTATCATGCAGCGGTAAACAACTGCCGGCTGGGATGAGGTTCTGTATTCGTAGTCATCGGGGAATTTAGTGTTAGTCCAGTATTCGTTCCAATCCCAGGGCTGGTTGATCTCAAGAAGAACATAAAAGGGCGAGTTCAGCAAACTGTCTGTTTTCAGGTTGAGTGTAAAGTCTGATTTGGGTGTGGGGCCGGTATAGGCATCAGCAACGGGGTTTTTCGAAGTGGGCATGTAAGAGCCGTTGTCCGAAAGGATCCCTCTTTTATGAGCCCAGTAGGGAAGGGCAGCGGGCCGGCTTAACTCTCCTTTGGTCCATTGTCCCGATGATTTGTCGCCATAATTAAATATCCCTGTTCCAATGGATTGTGAAACATAAAGTGTCTGGATAAAGTGGCCGAGGGTGTCTTCAACCCACACGGCAATAAGAGGATGGTTGTGGGCTTTCCCTTTGGTAAAACCGACCTCCATTTCATGACCTTCACCTTCCGGATTCACGGTGAAATGGTCGGGAATCTGCCCGGAAACAACATTCAAATGCATGGAGCAGGCAAATAACAAAGCCGTGATTAAACGTTTCTGTGTTATAAAAGGGTTGAATAGTGATTGAATCTTTCTTTGCATTGTTATATAAAATTAAAATTCAACAATGATACCTATTGTGGGGATAACTGTTCCCGATTCATTGGGCAACTCACGCAAATTATATTTTTGCTGATCATAAGGCAGTCCTGCCGTGGAAGGGTCGATATTTGGATTTCCTTCCGGATCAAGATGGGTGAGAAAACTTTGCTGCTGCAGTTTGAAGTTGTAAAGATTTTGTATATCTACATAAAAGATGGCCGACCATTTTTTGAAAAAATACTGTTTGTCCACTCTTACATCCAGTTGATGGAAGTTTCCGGTACTCTCTGAATTAAACCGGTTGTAATCAAGGTAGGCAGTGTTTCTGACATCCCAGGCGGGCCTCAGGCTTGATTTTTCAACATCATACGGTGTAAAGGGGGCTCCGCCGACAAACCTCCACTTGGCTCCGGCATCCCAGTTTCGTTTCAGTTTTTTAAGCACAGTCAGGTTAAGGATATGTCTGTTGTCCCACGAGGAGGGGATGTAGTTATCGTTTTTGTCTTTGAACTCGCTTCTTACGAAAGTATAGGACAGGATAATGTTGAAACCCAGCAAATCTTTTTCTCGGGCTAATACTTCAAAACCGTAAGCTCTTCCCTGAGAGGTGGAAACCAGGGCTTCATCTCCGAATGTTCCAAAGTCGCCCCCTTTGCTTGCCAGTGATATGCTGTCCTGGACCGAGAATGGATACTGATCATACAATTTGTAAAAACCCTCGATGGTAAATTTGGATTTTTCATCGGGAAGCAGTTCAACCCCTGCCACCAGATGATCGGAACGCATGTAAGTGATACCATTGTTTTTATTGACCAGATCATCTTCACTGCTTCGGTATCCAAGGGCTGTGTATGGGGGGCGCTGATAATACCGGCCGGTGTTAAAGTTTATGGAAAACTTTTCTGTGAGAGAATACGAAGCTGAAAACCGTGGCGAAAATTGCCTGGTCATGTCCGACATCTCCGGCGAATAGTTATTGGCATCCATCCTCAAACCCAGAGACAAAAGCAATCTTTCCGCAAGAAATTTCCTGCTGACCTGTCCGAATACATTCCAGCTAAAAACATCCAGTTTTGAATCATAATCTATCGTACCAGCCTCACTGGTAAATACACGCTGATACGTATTGTTGGTGTATGTGGCATAGTTGATCCCCGCGCCATAGTTGATTTTGTAGCCGCTGAAGCGGGATACATGTTCATACCTGGCTTTGTTTTCGGCTTCCGAGGAAATATAATCAAAGGTTTTAAGTGAGTCTGTTTCAATATTGTTTAAGAACTTGTAAGCCCTGTTATCCAGGTAGTTGCGGCTTATCACCCAGGTGTCAAAGCCTTTACTTCGGAAATGTTTGTAAACCACACCCAGGGTATAATTCCATTGTTCGTTTACGGGGAGATATCCCAGGATATACTTTTGTGATTCGTCGGGATCTTCAATTCCGGTATTCAGTTTAAACTGATCGACAGCGCCCAGGCCGATCAATGAAATTTCATTTTTCAGGTCGGGTTTGAATTTGTATTTAAACTGAATGTCGTTGTATGTGGGTAGAAAAGGCAATCCCAGCACGTCAAACAGAAACCCGAGGTATGATCTTCTGACGGAAAGCAGCAGACCGGACTTTTCATTGACGGGCCCGTTCATGGAAATACCCAGGTCGGTGGCGCCCACAGTGGCTCTGAAGTTCATTTTATCCTTATTGGGTTCAATCTGTTTGAATTCGAAAACGGAGCTGAGGGTAGAACCTTTGGCAGCCGGAAAAGCCCCTGAATAATAATCCACTTCCCTGATGAAGTCTACGTTGATGATTCCTACGGGGCCTCCTGAGGCGCCCTGGGTTGAAAAATGGTTCAGATTGGGGATTTCAACCCCATCCAGGTAAAAGGAGTTTTCGCTTGCACCACCGCCGCGGACGATCACATCGTTTCTGAAAGAAACTGAAGATGCAACGCCGGGCAGCGATTGGATCACCCTGGAAATATCCCGGTTGCCTCCGGGATTTTTCTCAATTTCCGAAATATCCAAAGTGCGCATGGAAAGCGGACTTTCTTCGGGTTTACGGAATGGGGAGGCCTTCACAACCACCTCTTCAAGCTGAATTGTTTTCTCCAGAAGCGGTATTTCTATAAAAACGGTTTTTGCATTGGTGATGAGGATGTCTTCAGAGATATAATCGGAGAATCCGACAGAGGATGCCGCAATCCTGATATATCCGGGCTGAAGCCCGGTGAAGAAGAATTTCCCGTCAAGGTCGGAGGTTGATCCGATATTCGTTCCCCAGATCACCAGGTTCGTAAATGGCAGGGATTCATTGTTGGTGGCATTGAAGACCCTTCCCTCAATTTTTCCTGTTTGTGCGTTCAGCAAGCCTCCGGTGATCGTCCAGATCAATACTGCAATAATGAGCTTAAACTTCATTTTCATTCATGTTTTACAAAAAACAATTCGTCTTAGGTTATGTTCAATTTTTGAAGTATAAAATTAAACAAAAATAACTATGTCCGTTTAATGGCTTCTGAAAACGCCATGATGGCATGTTTTCTGGCAAAAGCGTGTTCGACGATCGGTTTCGGATATGCCGGCGAACCATAATTTTGCAACCAGTTCCTGATGTATCTCATTTCGGGATCGAATTTCTTTTGCTGGAGAGTGGGATTGAAAATCCTGAAATAAGGGGCGGCGTCGCAGCCGGTGCCTGCTGCCCATTGCCATCCTCCGTTGTTTGAAGAAAGCTCGTAGTCGAGAAGCTTTTCAGCGAAATATGCTTCGCCCCACCGCCAGTCGGTAAGCAGATGTTTGCTCAGAAAAGCGGCTGTTATCATCCTGACCCTGTTATGCATGTAGCCGGATGCGTTGAGTTGTTTCATGCCTGCATCTACCATTGGATAACCTGTTTCGCCATTGCACCAGGCCTGGAACTCTGAAGTGTTATTTCTCCAGACGATCCTGTCATAAACAGTTTTGAAGGCCTGTCGGCTGACGTGAGGGAAGTTCCAGAGGATCATCATATAAAACTCCCTCCAGATCAGCTCGTTAAGGAAGGTTTCATTCATGGCTGCGGCCAGTTGAATGATTTTGCGGATGCTGATGGTGCCGAATCTCAGATGCACCCCAAGTCTGCTGGTTCCTTCCTGCCAGGGCATGTCGCGTGTAAGATGATAGTTTTGGATAATCTCCGGATCAGGGGTTGAAGAAGGGTAATCATACACTTTTCGCTCAAACCCCAGGACGGATAGCGGAGGCAGAGGGATTTTTTTTTCCTGATAAAAGCCCCCTTTCTTTTTTTCTGACGGAAAACAGACCATTTCTTTTTCAGAGAATACCTGCTTCCATCTGCGCATATATGGGGTGAAAACCGTGTAAGGCTCCCCGTTGTCCTTAACGACTTCTTTCTTTTCAAACATAACCTGATCCTTGAAAGAATGCAGCCCGGCATTTTTTTGTTTCAGCAACTCGCGGATACGGTTGTCGCGTTCGGTGGCGAAGGGTTCATAGTCGGTATTGGTGAACACGCCGGCAACAGGCCATTCCGACATCAATTGGGAAAAAACCGTGAACGGATCCCCATGTCTTACCATCAATGATCCTCCGTACAGGGCTATTTTCTTATGTAGTTTTTCAATGTGTTCATAAATGAAGTTAACTCTTCTGTCGGCCTTATCGGAGAGTTGTTTCAGGATGTTGGTATCGAAAATAAAAACCGGCAGAACCGGCTTCCCGTCACTCAGGGCGTGAAACAGCCCGCAGTTGTCTTCCAGCCTCAGGTCGCGCCGGAACCAGAAAATATTAACAGGCCTTGTCATAGCAACTGATTTTTGTACATCTCAACATACTGCTCCACCAGCAGATCAAAATCAATCATTATTTTTTTCAATAAGGGGTGGGAGGGATTGTATCCGAGCTGCCCGATGGTTTTCACCGGGACAATTTTCCGGGTTGTACCGCTGAGAAAAACGGTTTCGAAGCTTTTCAGGGTACTGATATGAATGGGTTCCAAATGCACCTTTATTCCATTGGCTATGAGCAGATGAAGCACCTTTTTCCTTGTGATTCCGGGAAGGATATCCGTTTCGGGCGGAGTAAAGACACTGTGTTCCCTGATGAAAAACACATTGGATCTGCTGCCCTCCGTAACGTAGCCTTCAGCATTTTGCAGCAGGCTTTCAAAAACATCATGGTCGGTGATTTTTTTTAAAGCCGAATCCCTGAATTCCATTGACCATATCTTGGCGTTGGGCATTATCCGTTCGGCTTCCATCAGAATTGTTTTTACCCCTGTTTCATATCCGGATGGAGAAGGCAGGTAAGGCTTCATGGAATATATCAGGCAATGTGTTCCTGCGAAGATCATTTTGGCGGCGCCGTTTTCAAGCCGGTTTGCTTTGATAAGCCGGTATAATCCGGAAGTGATATTCCGGTCGCTTTGAACGAGGGTTTTGCCAATGAGACTGAACGACTTTTTTATTCTTTCAAGGTGATCTTCAACGAACAAAGGAATTTCTCTGTAAATGCGCAATACCTCATATACAGGGTTGCCTTCAAGAGATAATGGTATATTATGATCCGGCAAAAACTCTTCTTTTCCATCCAGGATACATACCCGGCCTGCACAATCGTTCATTGATCAGGGTTTTTGATGAGTTGTTCCAGGGCTTTGCCGACCTGATTGTATGTAAACGAATAACCGGCTTCCAGGAGGCGTTCAGGTATAACTTTCTGGCTTGACAAAAACAATTCGCGGCCCATGTTTCCCGGAAGAGCGTTCAGAACAAATGATGGAATAATCAGCCGGCAGGGCCTGTTCATGATTTGTGCCAGGCAGCGGCAGAATTCCCTGAAGGAAACCGGAGCAGGGGCACAAAGGTTGTAAACGCCTTCGGTCTGATCGTGGGTCAGTAAAAACCGGATCGCTTCCACCTCATCCTCAATATGGATCCAGGGAAGGTATTGTTTTCCGTTACCGGGATATCCCCCCAAAAAAAACCGGGTGGGGGTGATCATCCGGGGCAGCAATCCGGATTCGCGGCCCAAAACAAGGCCTGTTCTGATGAACAGTATTCGCACTGAGGGCATGTCATTTTTTTTGAAAACCCCTTCCCACCGGTCGGTTACCTCTGCAAGAAAGCCGTTGCCCTTAGGAGATTTTTCAGTTAATTCATCATCGCTGCTACCATAGTAACCTGTAGCGGAACCCTGAATAATGCATGCCGGGAAAGACCCGGAGTGCAGACAGGCTTCCCGGATCATTTCCGTTGTATGGATCCTGCTGTCGAGAATCCGCTTTTTTTTACTTTTCCACCACAAGCCTGAGCCGATGTTATCGCCCGCAAGGTTGATTATTGAGTATTTCCCCGAAAAATAGTCCGGAAGGGGCTTCCAGTCATGACCTGACCATTGGATGATTTTCGGATGGCCTGACCCGGGATGAGGTTCTGCTGCACTGCGGGAGAATACGAGTACCTCGAGTCCATCAGAACACAGGCGTTCGGCTAACCTGCGTCCGATAAATCCAGTGCCGCCGAAAATACAGATTTTCAAAATTACCAGGGTTTATTCTTTGACCAGAAGTGTTTATTTACCAATAAAGCAGACGAAACCATCAGGTCTGCTGATCCGTGATCACTGGTTAAGCATGACAGGCATCACCAGCATCAGGATGTCTTCGTTTGCATTTGTATCGTCCACAGGCAACAACAAGCCGGCCCGGTTGGGTGCGGAAAGTTCCATTTTGATTTGCTCCACATGCAGGTTCTGCAACATTTCGAGAAGGAACTTTGAATTGAATCCGATTTCCATGTCTTCGCCTTCATAACTGCAGCTAAGTCTTTCTTTGGCTTCATTGGAGAAGTCGATATCTTCAGCAGAGAGAGTGAGTTCCTGCCCGCTTATTTTAATCCTGAGCTGGTTGGTTGATTGATTTGCATACAAACTGACCCTTTTGATTGCACTGATGAATTGCGACCTGTCAAGGATCAGCCTGTGCGGGTTTTCTTTTGGGATCACTGCTTCGTAGTTAGGATATTTTCCTTCGATGAGCCTGCATATCAGGCTGACATTTTCGAACTCGAAATAGGCATTGGTTTTATCGTATTCGAGTTTGATTTCTTTTTCATCGGGCAGGATGTTTTTTAACTGGTTCAAAGGTTTTTTTGGCAGGATGAAAGAAGACGGGTTTTCTGCTCCGGCATCCGTTCTTTTATAACGCACCAGTTTATGGGCATCGGTGGCCACGAAGGTGATGTCATCATTGTTGATTTCACAATACACCCCCGACATAACCGGGCGAAGGTCGTCATTGCCTGTGGCAAATATGGTATGCGAGAAGGCGCCGGAAAGGATATCCGATTTGATCATCATGGAAGTGGCTTCTTCAATGACAGGTATTTCAGGGAATTCATCGCTTTTGTGCCCTGAGAGTTTAAACTTTCCCTCACCGGCAGATATTTCAACGATCATGCTTTGGCTGTCGATGGTGAAAGTCACCGGAACACCGGGAAGGGTCTTTAAAGTATCTAACAAAAGCTTGGCAGGAATGGTGATCACTCCGGGTTCTTCAGCCATGTCGGTGGGTATGGTAACCTTCATCGTGGTTTCAAGATCCGAAGCTGTAACATGAAGGGTGTTTTCTTTGAGTTCAAACAAAAAATCATCAAGAATGGGCAGGGTGTTACTCGGATTTATGACCCCGTAAATCATCTGAAGGTTTCTGAGCAGAATGTTACTTGATATAATGAATTTCATGTCTTTATATGTTATATTAAGTTTTTCAATCCGGTAAAATTATGAAAAAATTATCAATCTGTACATTCCCGGTTTCATTTTCTGAACAACTTTACCAACACTCTGAATGCCTAATTTTTTAAGAGGTTTAGCGCCTCCGCAACAGGAATTTTTTTACCTCTGGAAACTGCGATTACGAAAACATCCTGAAACAGGGTTTGCTGCTTCATCATGTCCTTTTTGGCTGCAGCCTTGTCAGGATGATCAAACGACCCTGCCATATATATGTGGATGCCTTTGTCGTTGGTGATAAAGCGGACCGTTTCTCCCGACAGCTTTTCCCGCTCAGTCAGCCATTCAGCGCTTTGAGGTTTACTGAATACCCCGATCTGGATGCTGAAGAAGACATTTTTTCTTTCGACTGCCACTGGTGGCGGGGTTTTTTTCTCTTCTATTGCCGGGATTTCCCCGGTTTCTTTATGCGGTTTCACTGGTTTCAGGGCAAGGGCTTCATCCAGACTGATGCGTTTTCCTTCAAGATAAGCCACCACAAAAGCCTCTTTGAATCCAAGGGTTGAATATTCTTTTTTTGCCTCTTCGGCGCTGGCCGCTGAATGAAATTCTCCTCCCAGGTACCTGGTGATTTCCGTGTTTCCGGCCGGTTCCCTGACGATGGGCTTAATTCCTTTAAAATGGCTGTCGTCAAGCGCTTTGCCAAGAGCAGCCAACTGCACCCTGTAAATAACAGCTACTGTGCCCGTTTCCTCCTCCGCTTCCGTTTCATGATCAGCCACTTCAATTTCTTCCTGTGTCAGGGAAGGGCGGTGTGATAAACCAAGCAGGTCGGTGGTCAGGATATTCTGGTTCAGAGAGGCAAGAATAGTTTCAGACTGAGGATGTATGCTTTTATACACTGAAAAGGCGGTGCCAAGTTGTTCAAGGGCGGCCTGCTCAAATGTATGGATGTCGTCAAGCAGATACTTTGCATTTGTCAAAGCGGGTTCTTTTTCTGCTTTTTTCCTGTTTTCCAGCGCTTTGTTGATAAGAAATTCCGCTTCATCAATATATGAATTGGCCAATTTGATGTCTTCACTCTTTTCAAGCCCGGTTTCGAGCTGTTCGATCATGATATATTGCCTTAAAAAGGAGGTCAGATTTACGATGGATTTTGCATCCTGGTATTCAACAAGAAATGACCGGTTGGTGTCCAGGCTCCTTTCCATGCCTTGTGTCCGCAGGAAAGTCACCCAGCTTTCCGCTGTCAAACCGGCGCCCCCTGCCTCAATGAGGTAGCCGTCACCGCTGCCCGACTCATCCCTGAGTGTTTGATTTTGCCTGATGTTGTCCTGAATGTAATTGTCCAAATAAGAAATGAATTGCAACCTTTTGGCAGGGTATTCCTGTGCCTGATCAAGATCTGATTTTTTATCGATGAGGTTTTTTTCTGTATGGATATAATCGGATAAGGAGGTCAACAGAGCAGATTTGGTTTTAAATCCATGAGGGTTGAAAACATAAGTGCGTGGGGTGGCCGCCAGGATTTCATTTCCGGCTTCAGCAATGGATTCTCCTTTAATTTCGCCTTTGCTGATACAGGCTTCACTGATATCCCCCGTGATGATGTCGTGGCAGGGATAGTTCATGAAGCCGCCATGGATAAATTCCAGCGGAAGCCTGAAATCTTCAGGATTTTTTGATGCAAGCGGGTAATCCTGACTCTGGTCAGAGGACTTATAATGATCCTCAAGCATCAGAAAAACCTGTTTGTTTTGAACTGCTGCCTCGTATGCAGCCAGCAGATCATCGCCTTTTTCTTTGTTGTTGGTGTAATTTTCATATTTCAGGTCGGCTCTTTTTTCTATTTTTTCAGCCTCCCTTTGCAGCTCTTTTTTCTTTTTGCCGTCTTTCTTTTTAGAGGCTTTAATTTTCAGGGCCTCAGACTCCTTTTCCAACGCATCAAATTCGGTCAGATATCTGGCGGCCACCTCCAGGTATTTTTGCGATTGTCCAACGTTTGTCTCTCTGGGCTTGGGCAACTTCTCCCCAACCCGCCTGACGGGGTCATATTTTATATCAAAACCCTCCATGTTTTTACGCAATATTTCCATTGCGGAGGCGGCATCATCTGCTTTTCCATTCTGAATGGCCTGATCTGCATGGTCTTTCATTGCAATCACCGCGTTGATGTCTGTCCGAAGCGAATCGGCTTCGCGATAGATGAGGTAAGATATTGCGCTGCTTCTTGCCAGGAAGGAGAGGGTGTCTTTCAGAGATTGCCTGAAAGCGCTGTCAGCCATGTTAACGGCAATTTGGGGGTCGGATAATGCCTGCAGGTAAAGGCGGCTGTACTTCATTGATTCGGCGGCGGCCATATTCCCGGTCATTTGAAGCATCTCCCTTTTGCCGTTAAGCATTGTGCCGGTTGAATCAACCTCTGCACGGAGGATATTCAGCTTCATATTGTCAGGGGGTTTTTCTGCAGGCTTTTCAGCGGGAATGACAGGCACAACGGCTTTTATTTCTTCACCGGATTTTTCGGGGGGCTGTTTCTCCGCATCTTTCTCAACCGGAATATCATTCGTGGATGAAAGGGCAATATCAACCGGATAATCCCTAAGCTCTTTACCAATCGAATCGAGCACAGGCAGATAATTTCTGAAGGTATCCGCTTCAGCCATGGAGTATTTGAGGTATCCGAAATAAATGGAGGTTTGATCATAGGTGCCCGTGGCTGAAGTCTCCTGTATATGGGAGGCCTGTCCTTTCCAATTCTCTATCTGGGTTTCTTTCAGGTTTATCTGGGCTTTGATGACATTCCCAATGTTGGTCGCATGAGCGCTCATCATATCCCATCGCGCGCTGCTGTGAGCCAGTTCATTGTACCTGCCGGCCACTGCGGGGTCGTTTGCAGGGATCTGTCCCATTTCCGATTTGGCCTTCATTGCTTTGTTCTTTTTTTCACCGGATATGAGAAATGCTTTCTCCTTAGCAGCCTTTATTTTTTTTAATTTTTCTTTTTCCAGGTTAACCAGATAGAAGGCGCTGTCGGCAAGGACAGAGTCATCCCTGAAATCTTTCGGAGCATCATCGATTTTGGATAAGTCATTGCCAAGGACAGCTGTTTTTTCACCGGAAATGACTTCAGAAACGGCAAGCGTGTCGGGATGAGCATCAGCCGGTGAGTTTTCTGATTGGGAGAGGTGCTCGCCCGGCGGCAAACTTTGTAAAAAATTTGCTTTACACACTTTTAAGTCAGCGCCGGCAGAGTTTCTGTCGGATGCAAACCAAACATATTCCCCGTTTTTTTCCGGTACAAGGAGGAAGTCGTTAAATGGCGTATTTACTTCATAGTCGAGGTTTATAGGTGGCCCCCATGCGTTTATGGCGGGATCGAATGTGGTGGCAAAGATATCGAATCCGCCCATTGAATTATGTCCACGGGAAGCGAAATACAGTATATTGCCATCCTGTGATATTACCGGGTAATCTTCATCAAGGGGAGTGTTGATCGATGCGGGGAGTAATTCGTGCGGACCCCAGTCGCCATTTGGCTGCATTCGTGAAACATAGATATCCTTACTGTTCGAGGGATTATTTCCATAACTTGCAAAGTACAATGTCTGGCTGCCTGCAGGCATATAAATCAACCCGGATTCTTCTCTTTTGAGATCTTCTGCGGATTGGAAAATGTCAGGTTTAAGAAGTAGTTTCCCGGCCAGTTTTTCAGCAGGATATGCCCTGAAGAAGTTAGTCCTGTCAGAGTTTTTTATTTCAGCGATGCCTGCGATTCTGTTGGTTTTAAGGAGAGACTGTCCGTTTTCGCAAAGCCGGATATAGTTATTTGTTTCTTCGGCTTTATTGCTTCCGGGATTGCCGGTAGCCAGGTATTGCCGGAACGCACCGATGGCTTCGGGAAATTTCATGTTGTAATAGCGGGCAAGGCCGAGGTAGTAACTGACCATGTTATCTTCAATCCCTTTTTCAGCGGCAAACTCAATATATCTGAGGCTTCCCGGAAGATCGTTCCGGTGGGTGTAAAGGCTGCTCACCCCATACCTGAAGCTGTACACCGGATTCTCCGGATAAACGCTGAGCAACCTTGAATAAAGCGACATTGCCTCACCATATTCTCCGGCAGAATATCTGCTATTGGCCTCGCTGATCAGTTCTTCCTCAGATTTCTGACCTCTGAGTGACAGCCAAAACCCGGTCAGTAAAAGCACGCATATTATCGTAATGAGGTTTTTCACACTTTGTTTTTCAAAAAATATTTATGTCAGAATTTACCGATAAAGTTAACAATTCGGTAAAATAAAATTCATTTTAATTAAGGATTTTTTCCAAAATCATTTGTTCATAAAGGGTAAATAAAGCAGGTGTATAGCTTAAAAGCCTAAATATCAATGATTAGAGGTATTTTTTTTTCTGAATTTGAATTTATTTTCCTCTCCTTTCAACAATCTTATAATGTTTTTTTTATGAGTAACCGGAACGAAAACAGCCACCAAAACTGTAAGGATCATCAGGGAAGGGTATCCGGTGTGTCCGAGAGCAAGGATTTCTATCAGCGGGAAGGCAATGGAAGCCAGGATGGAAGAAAGCGACACTATTCTTGTTGAAAGCAATACGGCCAGAAAAATACCTAATACGATAAGCGCTGATAGGGGATATAAAGCCAGGCCCACCCCAAAGAGGGTTGCAATGCCTTTACCTCCCCGGAATCCGGCATAAACCGGAAAAACGTGACCAAGAACGGCTGCCATGGCAAGTATAATGCTGAAATCCACGGGGTCGGGGAAGCTGCCGGGTTCATATTCGGGAAAATGTGCCAGGAACACCGCAAACCAGCCTTTGAAAATATCAAATGCCAGCACGGGCAATCCTGCCCTGAGCCCCAGAACCCTGATGGTATTTGTAGCTCCTGCGTTGCCACTGCCTTTGGTTCGCACATCCACATGGTAAAAAATCCGGCCTATCCACACTGAAGTGGGAATGGACCCGATCAGGTAAGCCAGCAGGATGAAAGGTATGTAAGTAAAAATGTGCATCATCATTCACTTATTTCATCCTGCGAAGGAAATCGGTCTTTTTTCTCAGATCGGAAATGTTAAACATGTAATCGCCCTGGTCTTTGGCTCCTTTAATGATCCGCTTGTCTTCCTTCAGGTCGGTAAGTACGGTATTGTATTCGATGCTTGAGGAAATGGATTGCAGCAAATTGTTCCTGTAGTTAAAGTAGAACCAGTGTCTGCCTTTTTCAAATTCAAAATAAATATTGATTTCGTCGCCCGTCCTTTTCTTGGAAATTTCAATGAATCCTTCCACATATTTATTGATCTGTTGTTTTCCAATGCTTCCGATACCGATCGGCCCTCTGGAAACATAAGACCGGGAAGAATAGTCCCATTTAAAATTAAGATCTGAGAAGAAAATGGTATGTTCCAGTTCAGCCGGGTATTTTCTGATCCTGCTGAAAAGATTGATGTCGGTAATGAGCTTTTCCGCTTCTTTTTCTCCCAGTATGTCAGTGAGCGCTTTCAGGAATACCGGCCTGGTGACATCCACCCCTTCAAGATTCTTGCCCATAATGTTTTCGGTCATGAGTTCAAGGGCTTTGCTTTCAAATGGGAAATCAACGGCAAGAACCATTTCAAATGTTGTCGAATCAGGGATCATATAATGGGTTGATTTTCCATAGGCATCCATTTTAAACATGTTGAAATCGGGATGAAGATCAAACTTTCCTTCAGATCTAAGGATGCAATACCTCCGGTCAAGAGAGACCTGGTTTCCTGCAGTGGAGTTTCTCTGGAGTTTTTCTTTTGGAGCGATGGTATAGTCTTCGGCAATTTTATCAAATTTCAGAAAACCTTTGGTATTCAGAACAGGAATGTCATTCTTGCTTCGTTTTGCCGCAAGGAATCCGGAGTAAAACCGGCTTGATTCATCCGAAAACATGAGGGCGGCCATCATCCTGTTTTTACTGAGATCAAAAACGGAGTCGCCGATCGCAATCATAATGTCTTTGGGATTTATCTCCGAAATGAATTTCACCCAGCTTCTGTTGCCGGCAGTGCACGTGTGCCTGATCCTGAAACCCCCGTCGAAAGTCAGAAACTCCTGACTGGCTTTCAGTCTCACATTACCGGTGAAGTCGAAGTCGTTGCTCAGTGTAAAACCCAATGAATCAGAAATATAGCCATTGCCGATGGATTGGAATGTAGAATCAACGGACATTTTACTGAGTTTGATTTGTTGCTTATATCCGGTTTCGTCTATATAGTCGTAATTGCCTAAGGCCCAATAGTTTTTTCGGGAGAAGATATCGACGGTGGCATCGTAAACATGATGAAATTTGGTAACAGTGTTTGCCAGGATCTCCGCCTTAAAAAAGGTTTTTATCTCAGCATCTATCCCGATCTCGATTTTTTTATCGGCCGGGAAAACGGCGGCATCGGCCACCCGGATGAATTTCACGTCTTCAGCCCGGATGATATTGTCTTTAAGGTTGAAGGCTGCAGTGGTGGCGATAAAACGCAATGAATCCTGGTCGGGATGTACCGAAATGAACTCGGAACCCCTGAGTTTGACTTCGACCAGTTCGCGTATGGTCAGGTTGTCGTAAGAGGCCATCTCTTCTTTGGTTTTTTCGCTTCCCATGGAAATCTCATAATTATCCATAAACCATTCGAATTCGTCGATGAGACAGATATATTTATTTACAGGGAAGTCGGCCACCGACACCCCGCCATTGGAAACGAACTCGCCTTTTCTTTTCTGCAGGTCGATATGTGATCTGTAATTGTGGGTGGAGAAGGCCACCTTCAGCTTATCGAGGGTTTTAAGGGTGAAGTCTGCTGTATCCGACATAAATTCATGATGCCTGAAATTATACATCCGGGCATCCATAAGTGCATCTTCGAAAGCCATCTTCCCGCCGCCATACAGCTCCTGGGGAGTGAGAACAAGAACGCCGAACAACTGAGACTGCTGGTTGTACATCGAAAAGGGGAATTCTGTCTGCCGGATGACCATCCGGTTATCGTAGGGCATCCAGTGTTCTTTCACTTCAATGCCCTTAACCGCAGGGAATTCCACAGGGCTGAGCTGCTCTCTGATCATGAAATTCTGAGCCAGGGCAAGGCATGAATCCGGGAAGAAAAGGAAATCGTTCGACCAGGATGTGGAGGTCAGGTATTCCAGGGAGCCGTCCCCTCTGAGCCCCCGGTTGCTGAGATTGATTTTGGAGTAGTACACCCCTTTGTTCTTGTAGGCCGGATAACCTGCAGGAGGAGTGCTTGTTACAAAACCCAGCGAATAGTCGGGCTGAATCTTCAGGTGCTCCTCAATGTCGGGAAAGATGCTTGCCGAAGCCAGGTAGCCCTTAAA
Organism: Bacteroidales bacterium; assembly: GCA_016927695.1. Classification (GTDB taxonomy): domain Bacteria; phylum Bacteroidota; class Bacteroidia; order Bacteroidales; family JAFGHD01; genus JAFGHD01. The sequence continues at coordinate 11,256 of JAFGME010000089.1, read as the reverse complement.
CTCAAGCACATCTGTCCTGAAATTATCCAGACTGTCGATGGAAAAGGGGTACACATAGAAATAAAACTTTTCCCTGTTATAAACCGAATTATAGATTGACGGGCTGTCATAATAAACATAACCGTTTTTGGTACTGGTGAAAATCGGGTATTGCGGGAAGTTTTTCAACCCTGATTTATTGAATGGCTCATCGATAAGCAGTTCACCGCTGAGGTCGGAAATCACGTTTCGTACTTTAATATAAACCCGTTCTCCCTTTGCGTCAAATTGGTCGGTACGGATGAAGAAATTCACCGAGTCAATCACCGGCATATCAAGTTTGAACTGGTCATAGCTGAAATAACAATTTCTGGCAAAAAAATTGAACAAACCGGCATGCACCATTCCCGAAAAAACAAAGTCGCGGTTTTTTTTCATCACAAGCTCCTGGTTTTCAGGGAAGATGTAAACCTTTTGCGAATCGCTCAGGAATACAAATGGTACTCCGTATAATTTCAGTCCGAAACTGTCCAGTTCGAGCGAGGCATTCTGGTAGGCATAAGTTTCGGAGTTGAACTGCATCACGTCGTAATCAATTTTTTTATTGGAAGCATTGATGTACTCGAAGAGCCTTTCCTGCACAAAGGCGGTTTCATTATCAGGGTCGAAGATCACGTACCCTCCCTTTGAGAGTGTGACCAGCATGGAGATTACCTGTTCCCTGGGCTTCTTGATATGATCGGACAGCCCGTTGACGGTGACCATTGAAACATTGTACTGATCTACATAGTTTTTGATGAGGTTGAGCGGATTTATTGGATCAATGCCCTGGAGCTTGTCGAATCTTCCCATCGAGAAATAGTTCTCCGATTCAAAAGTGGCACGGCCAAGACCGGAAATACCCCTGATCATCTCAAGGTTAACAATGGGATCTCCCATTTTCCAGTAGATGGCCTCACAATACATGTGAACATTGTGAAACGAATTATAGAACGGACTTTCCGAAAGACCCTTGCCCGATCTGATGAAGGCAAGCTCCCTGATGTCGTCAACATAGCTCATCTGGATACCGGGATGGTAAATGGAGTCTTCCTTAAAGCGAATGGTTACGGATGCGCGGGAGGAAGATATCCTGTCCTTCCGGATGACGAAATTTTTTGATTTCACAAGGATGAATTCCCTGCCTTCGTTTTTGATGCTGATGTAGGCGTCGCTTTCAGCATCGCCAAGGCCGATCATTTTTGACCCCACCATTTCAATGCCTCCGCCGAAATCTATATTCTCGAAAAGGGGTTCAATTTTAAGATGGGTGTAATAGCTGCTGAATTTCGGAAAGGTGGCCTTCTCCTCAGTGATATCGGCCAGAACCTTTTCTTCCAGCCTGCCCAGGAGCGCTTTGTTCCAGTATTTGGTATGATAAAAGCTGACGGCTTCGGCTTCGAACCTTGAGAACTTCAGGTTGATTTCATACCGGCTCAGTTCAGCATAAACTTCGTCAGGGGCAAAGCCGGCCCGCATCCAGGTGACCTTACCCTCCATGCCATACCACATATTGGTCAAAGGATAATAAGTTCCCTGTGTGTTATAAATTGCCGTGCTGTCGTTAAGGGCGTAGCAGGTCAGGGTAAGCTTGTCAAAAATGATTTTGGGAACCGTATCGTAGTCGAAGTAAAAGTTATTGTTGTTGGAAACCCAGCGGGTTGCTCTTGAGAGATAAAGGCTGTTTTCGCGCAGCAGGTAAAGACTGTTTTCAAGAAATACGCTCAAAGGCTTACTGCTCCGCTTATCCTTAACGAGTTCGTCCAGGGTTTTATGCCATGCCCTGTAGCTGTTTACCGGTTGCCCTGCATCCATCATGGAATTCATACCTGCGAGATAGTGATAAAAATGGGGATGCGCTTTCAGCCTTCGGCTCAACATCTGGCTGCAGATGTCATAGATATTCTCTTTCAGCTCTTCAGTGTAGTCGCCATTGTTCCATTTAGCAACGAACTGTTCAAATTCAGCCAGGCTGAGTTCACGGGTTTCCTTAACGCTGATTTTTTCGAACATAACTCTGAGTTCATTCAGAAAGTCGTCATATTCGTTTGAGAATTTATCAAAATACTGCCCTTTCACAGATGTGTTCACTGTTAAAAAAAACAATACAAATATGGCAGTGGTCCTGATGAATTTTCTCATGTCAAACCTTGTTGTACATTATGGCTGCCCAGTTATCCATGTGTTTTTCCAGCGCCACCCTGAATCCCCTGGCAATGGCCGCTTCATGCAGGATGGCGCTGTCTCCGGAAAAGAAACCGCTGATCATCAGCGTTCCGTTTTTCTCCAGGCCGGAACCGAAAACCGGCATGTATTCCAGCAACACGTTTCTGTTGATGTTGGCCAGGATGATATCAAAACCGGCATGCATATCCGTGAAAAAATGTATATCACCCTGTGTAACGGTGATCCTGTGGCAATTATTTCCATTGACATTTTCTGCTGCATTAACACAGGCCCCTTTGTCATTATCAACTGCAAGGACAGCGGATGCCCCGAGTTTTTCGGCAAGCACTGACAATATTCCCGTGCCACAGCCAAGGTCCAGCACTTTTTTCGAGATAAAATCCTGATCCAGCATCATTCCTGCCATCAGGGTTGTGGTTTGGTGGTGACCCGTTCCGAAGGACATTTTGGGTTCAATGATGATTTCCAGGGGAAAACCTTCCGCTTTTTTGTGAAATGGCGCCCTGATGCGGAGCCGGCCTTCAACAGTCACAGGTTCGTAGCCCTTTTCCCAGATCGCATTCCAGTTTTGTGCCGGAACGATATTATCCCGGAACTCGATCCTGAAACCCACGGAAAGCCGGTTGATGATCCTTTCGACTGTGCCGGCTGAATACAGGTTTGCCGGGATGTATCCTTTCAGTCCTTCAGGGGAATCCTCAAATGACTCATACCCCTCCTCTGCAAGCAGGGCCATCAGGATTTCCCGTCCGGGGTCTGCAGGAGAAATGTTGAACTCCGATTCTATATAATTCATGAAGCGATGATCATTTCAAGGCATCCGCCGCTTTAACAATAAGGGTAAATTCTTCCGCATCGAGGGAGGCTCCTCCGATAAGTCCGCCGTCCACGTCAGGCATGGCAAAAAGATCGGCGGCATTTTTGGAATTGCAGCTTCCTCCATACAGAATAGTGGTTGTATCAGCAATGTTTTTGCCATATTTCTTTGTTACCAGTTCCCTGATGAAGGCATGCATTTCCTGAGCCTGTCCGGACGTGGCGTTCACACCGGTGCCAATGGCCCACACAGGCTCATAAGCAATAACAATGTTGGCAAAATCATTCGGGTTAAGGCTGAACACCGATTGGTTAAGTTGTGAGTGTACAATGTCAAAGTGAGTCCCCTTTTCCCTGTCGGAGAGCAGTTCGCCACAACAAAAGATGGGCGAGATGTCATGCCTGAGTGCGGCCACAATTTTTATGGCGATCATTTCATCCGTTTCGCCGAAATACTTTCTTCGTTCCGAGTGACCTGCCAGACAGAAATCAATATTCATGGATTCAAGCATGGAAGCTGAAATCTCACCTGTGAAGGCGCCGTTTTCCCTCTCCGACAGGTTTTGGGCCCCTGTAAAGATGCCGGTTTCTGCCGTCATGTCCTTAACTAGTTCAAGATAAACAAAGGGAGGGATCAGCACCACAGAGGTGTTTTTCAATTTGCCATGTTGATCTTTGATTTCCAGAATGTTGCTTACAAGATCCTGGGCTTCCTCAAAACTTTTGTTCATTTTCCAGTTTCCGGCCACAATTTTTTCTCTCATAAAGAATGTGATTTATTGTTATAAATTCCATATTTCCCAAGACTTAGCGGCTTGCCAGACCAGCATTTGCCATCCGTTTACCCCGGTTGCCCGCTTTTTTTTTGCTTTTTTCAAAAATAGGGTTTCTTCCGGGTTATAGATCAGATCTATGCACAAATGTTTTTCAACAATGTGTTGATAAGGTATGGGCGGGCAGGTGTCCGTTGCAGGAAACATACCTGCAGGAGTAGTGTTAATAATTACGTGGTGTTCAAGAAGCAGTTCCCTTGTCAGTTCTTCATACTGATACAGTTTCGTCTGCGGTTCCTTACGCTTTCGTGTTACCAGTGAAAAATCAATACCGGCATTTCTCAAAACATAACATGCCGCTTTGGAAGCTCCGCCTGTACCCAGAATAAGCGCTTTTTCACAGTGTTCTTCTATGAGGTCGAGATAAGCTGTTTTAAAACCGAAAACATCCGTGTTGTATCCTTTCAGATAGGTTCTTCCCTGCCTCCGCTCAATAAGGATGGTGTTCACGGCTCCCACCTCTGCAGCCACCTCATCGGTTTCATCCAGAAACGGTATTATGGATGATTTTAACGGAATGGTGACATTGATTCCTGACAGGCGGGGATTTTCTTGTGCTAAAACCCTGATGCCGGCGGGATTTTTCATCGGAAAGAGCCTGTAACCAGGAACATCTGAAGATGTACGTCCTGCGATTTCAGAAAACAATTCCGGCGACCGTGAGTGTTCCAGGGGATAGCCTGTCAGCCCGAATAATTTCATTTTTCACCGGCATTTGGGGTTATTTTTGCCGCCCGTTCCAAAAGCCAGATGCTAAGGATACCGGCAAGCACAAAGGCCGCGCCCAGAATCACTTCTCCGTCCAGGGAATGAGGAATGAATTTTTCATAACCTTCAACCACAGGTTTACCATGCTTTTCAATGATCGCGCCCGAGGCATCCCTCATGAATACACTTTTTTGCCATGGCCACAAGATGCTCAGCGAACCGAAGATGAACCCTGTCAGCAGTGCAATGGTCACGTCCCGGAATTTTTTGAACACCCAGGAGAGAAAATGCGAAAAAGCAATAAGGCCAAAGGCTGCACCGATCAAAACCGGCACCAGTATCTCAATATCCCTGTTGTTGATGGCATCAATGGCCACAAGCTGATAGTTGCCCATGAGAATAAGCACGAATGAGCCTGACAATCCGGGCAGGATCATGCTGCATACCGCCACCACGCCACAAAGCAACAAATAGCTGAAAGAGCTGTTTTCGGTGGCCGGATTAAGAATGGAAACGACCGCTGCGGCGCCTGTTCCAAGGATGAAAGCGCCAACAACCACCGTTTTCCACTTTGAAACGGTTTTTCCTACAAAAAAAACCGAGGCGGCAACCAGTCCGAAAAAAAATGACCAGATATATACCGGGTAATGTGTGAAGAGAAAATCAAACAGCTTTGCGATGGTAACAATGGCAAGTATGACACCGGAAAAAACCGCTGCCAGAAAGTAAAGGTCTGTATGTTTTGCGAAAAGCGCAAAGTTACCGGAGATCAGGAGCCTGGCAGACTTCAGGTTAATGGATTTTATGGCATGGATAAGACGTTCAAAAATTCCGGTAATAAGGGCTATGGTTCCCCCTGAAACACCTGGAATCACATTGGCTACTCCCATACCAAGGCCTTTTACAATCAGGATGAAGTAATCTTTCATGATTTGATCTTAATTCCGGAAAGTTTTGTGGTTTTCAATAAATTGCAAAAGATAGGGAAGTTCTTTAAGTTTTGGATCGTATGCGAAAATCTCTTCATGCCCTTCATAGTCCTCTGCAAGGGCCTCTGCAAGGATGGGATATGCTTCTTTCGACTGCCCCGATTTCAGCAGGTAAATGAATTTACGGTAGAGGAGGTCGGTGTGCAACGGCTGGTAGCTGATGCCTTTGCTGATCACCTCAATGGCTTTGGCAAAGTTGTTCTGAAGGGCGTAAATATGAGAAAAATCAAGCCAGACATCGGGGTGCATTGAGTCAAGTTCCGCCACTTTTCCATAGGCTTCGAGGGCGTCGTCAAGAAAATCGCTTTTATATTGTAAATCGCCCAGCATATACCAGAATTCCGGATTTTCCGGCTCAAGATCAACAGCTTTCCTGATATAACCGATAGCGTTTTGGAAATCTTCCTTTAACTCGAAGACCGTGGCAACACCAATCCATCCGCCGGGGAGGAGAGGGTCTTTTTCCACGCTGCGTTGATAGTATTTCAGCGACTTTTCAAGGTCCCCTAACTTTTCATAACATTCGCCTATGTAGTAATAGGTCATAGCATCGGGCTCTTCATGCACAAAGGTTTCCTGGTAGGCTTCTATCGCCTTTTCAAAGAGGCCCAGGTTGGCGAAGGAATTCCCTTTGTTGAAGGAGGCGGATGCAAAAGCAGGGTCGATGGCAAGCGCATAATCGTATGCATCAATGGCTTTGTTGTATTCCTCCAGGTTATTGTGTGCGATGCCAAGGTTAAACCAGGCTGCCGTTGAATAGGGCTGGCTGTTGAGAAACTTTGTAAAAAAATCAACCGCTTCCTGATTTTTATTGGTCAGCTCATAACAAAAGGATATCTCATACAGGGCCCCTTCGTTTTCAGGATTGATCTCCAGTGTTTTGTTGAGGTATTCAATGGCTTTCTCATAGTTGCCCATGTTTTCGTACTCAAAGGCAATGTTGGTGTATATCTCTTCCAGATCGTCGGCAACAATAATGGCTTTGTTGTATTCCTCAATGGCTTTCTCGTATCTTTTCAACTGGCTGTAAATAGCTCCTTTGGTAAGAAAAATATCTGAATTTTCGGGATCAATTTCCTCTACCTGCGAAAGGATATCCAATGCCTTTTTGATGTTGTTGGAAGAGGCAAGAATCTGGGCCTTTTTTAACATGAGACTGGAGTTACCCGGATGCTGCCTTATGCCCAGGTCACATGCGGCGGAAGACTTATCTGTGTTGTTGGATGAGATATAGTGGTCGATGATAAGCTCCAGCTCGTCCACATCGAAAAAATACTCTTCTCCGCGTGAAAGCATACTGTCGAAACGGAAAACCAGTTTCTCAATCTGTGCTTCGTCGAATTCATCAAAATCCTCTTTCATCAACAGCCCAATTTTTTTACAAAACTAACAAAAGTATCCATACTAATTTAAAGGAAGGCCAATTGTAAATTTTTTAATTTTACCGCCTCAGAACGTAAAGATACTCTGATTTATGACACTGATAAAATCGATTTCAGGAATCCGGGGCACCATCGGGGGCGCTGCCGGTACAAATTTTACCCCGGCGGATATCGAAAGATTTACCTCTGCTTTTGTACGCTTCATCAAAAACAAAGCAGGGAAAGACAGGATCAGGATCGTGATTGGCCGTGATGCAAGAAAATCCGGCCAAATGGTCAATATGCTGGTTTCAGGCGCTGCGATGGCTATGGGCGCTGACGTGATTGACGGAGGGATGCTCACCACCCCTACGGTGGAAATGGCGGTTCCCCTTCTGAACGCTGATGCAGGTATTATCATCACGGCGAGCCACAACCCCGGAAGCTGGAATGCCCTTAAATTACTGAATGAGCAGGGGGAATTTATCAGCGATTCGGAAGGCAGGGAATTACTTCGTATGGCAGAAGGGCATGATTTCAGATATGTCCCGGTAGATGACCTGGGAAGTTATTCGTTGGACGACCGGCTTACGGACATGCACATTGAAAGGATAATACAATTACCTGCTGTGAACCTGCCCGCCATCAGAAAGGCCGGTTTCAGCGTTGCCGTGGATGCGGTAAACTCCGTGGGTGGCGTTGCAGTGCCCCGTTTGTTGAAAAAGTTAGGTGTGGATAATATCGGGCTTATAAACTGTGAACCGGACGGAAACTTCGCCCACAATCCTGAACCGCTGCCCGAAAACCTGAAGGATCTTTCGGAACGGGTGACGCAGGATAAAATGGATATGGGTTTTGCCGTGGATCCGGACGTGGACAGACTCGCCATCATTGATGAGAAGGGAAACATGTTTGGTGAGGAATACACCCTTGTAGCCGTGGCAGATTATATTCTGCAAAGGAAGGCGGGGAATACCGTTTCCAACCTTTCTTCCACCAGGGCGTTGAAAGACATCACCCTTGCCCGTGGAGGAAAATATTATGCATCGCCTGTTGGAGAGGTCAATGTGGTGGAACTGATGAAAGAGAAAAATGCCGTGATCGGGGGCGAAGGAAACGGAGGTGTGATCCTGCCCGAATTGCACTACGGCAGGGATGCTCTTGCCGGAATAGCCCTTTTCCTGAGCTACCTGGCAGGGACTTCCCTCAAAGTATCAGAGCTCAGAAAAAAATATCCGGACTACAGCATCTCCAAGAATAAAATTGAGATACCCTCAGGTATAGATCTCTCAGCGCTTTTTAAAAGGCTCTCTTTGAAATATGAAGACCTTGATACAGATACCAGGGACGGGATCAAAATTGACCTGCCGGAAGGCTGGGTTCATCTCAGGCGATCCAATACGGAGCCCATCATAAGGATATATGCCGAAAGTCATTCGCCCCGGGAAGCGGAAATGCTGGCAGAAAAATACATCCACTCCATCAGGGAAGAAATTGACAACCTCTCCGGGCTGTATTAACAATTTGTGTTGATAACTTGCTCTGATATCTGTTGTGTAAACTTGTTTTGCTGAATATATTTGCAATCAACACATGAGTATGCAGGTACGCAAAAGAAAAAAGAGAAAGAAAAAGTTTAAAGAGATCACCTTCAAGCTCACCGCGAAACAGGGCAAATCCCTTTCAAATTATTGCAAGGCAAGAAAAACAACCCCTGTCAAGCTCATCAAAAAGAGCATAAAAAGGTATCTCGAAAAATATGATGTTGAAGTCCCGGATCAGTACTTTATTTCCGCAAAACAGCTTGAACTCTTCAATGAAGAACCCGCTCAGTTTGACCGGCATCCATAGCATGGAATTCCGGAAGATCAGCTGTTTTACTTTCCCCCTCCCAGGGTTGACTCAAAGGGAATCCGCTGAATGATCGACCTTCCCAGGGTGATTTCATCTGCATATTCCAGTTCATCGCCCACCGAAATCCCCCTGGCAATGGTAGTGATTTTCAATGGATGTTCCTTCAGCAATTTGTAGAGGTAATAATTGGTTGTATCGCCCTCAAGGGTGGACGACAAGGCGAGAAAAACCTCTTCTATTCCCCCGTTGCCGATACGGGCCATGAGTTCCTCAATGGTAAGGTCGGCAGGGCCCACGCCATCGATGGGAGAGATTTTTCCTCCAAGCACATGGTAAACCCCAAAATATTGTCCGGTGGTTTCAATGGCCATAACATCCCTGAGATCCTCCACAACGCAAAGAATGGCTTTATTTCTTTGAGGGTTTTTACAAATCTCGCAAACGTCATGGTCGGAAATATTGTGGCAGACGGCGCAGTATTTGATTTCGCTCCGTAGTTTAATGAGCGCTGAACCCAGCGATTCTGAAACCGACGGGTCTTCTCTTAGCAGATGTAGCGCCAGCCGCAGCGCAGTGCGCTTTCCTACTCCCGGAAGCCTTGATAACTCTGCAACGGCAGTTTCAAGAAGTTTGGATGAAAACGATGTCATGAGGAAAAATTTGTTGCAAAAGTACAGATTGTGCCTGTTTTATCTGTGAAGTTTTTCGACATTTGGCCCTTATTATTACATTTGCGGTTTTTTAGCATGAGATTGGCTGGAATTATATTGTTGCTTTGTTCTTTCGTCCGGATGGAAGCCCAACCCGGAGGCGACACCATTAACCGCTTGGATGACAACGGGATGAAACAGGGATACTGGATGAAGAAAAATGAAGAGGGAAAGCTTGTTTATAAGGGCGCTTTCCTTGACGACCGGCCGGTGGGTGAATTTACCTACTATTTCCCTGATCTGACGGTACGGGCCAGATCATGGTTTTCGGAACAGGGCTCCTTTGCAAAAACCATCACCTATCAAAAAAACGGAAAAATGATGAGTGACGGTTTTTACCGCGATCACATAAAAGACAGCGCCTGGAGCTATTACAATGAGCAGGAAGTTTTGATTTCAGAAGAGCATTACAGGAATTATAAAAAACATGGTGTGTTTAAATCATACTATGTGAACGGTAAAACAGCAGAGGAAGTTTTTTGGAAGGACGACAGGGAAAACGGCCCCTGGAAACAATATTATCCTGACGGAAAACTTAAATCGGAGGGGGAATACTCTGATGGCAAAAAGACGGGTTTGTTCAGATATTTTTATGCCAATGGACAACTGAACACTTTAGGGATGTATGAAGATTCCTTCCGGACCGGCAGGTGGATCTATTACAGCCCTGAAGGTACGCTCGTGAAATACGAGTACTATGACTCAGGATATATTTTTAAGACGGAGGAGTTCGAAAAGATTGAATGAACAAAGCAGCAATCCGGCTTAACTGAAAATCGCCGATCCTATCCTCACCATAGTGCTTCCTTCCTGTACGGCAATATCATAATCCCCCGACATACCCATGGATATCTCGGAGAAAGCCGGATCGTCCCTGAAATATTTCTCTTTCAGAAATCCGAAGTGACCCTTAAGCGTCCTGAATTCGCGGCGGATTCGCTCCCTGTCACCGGTAAAAGTGGCCATACCCATGACCCCGGAAACACTTATGTTTTTTAAGCACGCTGTCTTGTATTCCTCGAACAGTTGTGCAACTTCTTCCATGTCCATCCCGAATTTGGTGTCCTCACTGGCAATATACAACTGCAACAGGCAGCGGATCACCCTGCCATGGTTCATAGCCTGCCTGTTGATCTCTTTCAGGAGTTTAAAGCTGTCGATACTATGGATCATCGAAACAAAAGGGGCGATGTATTTTACTTTATTGGTCTGAAGATGTCCGATAAAATGCCATTCAATATCATCAGGCAAAAGGGGTTGTTTGGCGATGATTTCCTGCGCTTTGTTTTCACCCATGATTTTGTGGCCGGCATCATACACCTTTCTGATGGTTTCCAGCGATTGCGTTTTGGTAACCACCACCAGGCTGACCCCGGAGGGGAGCTTCTGCCTGATTAGGCTCAGGGAACCGCTGATGCTCATTTTTGATAGCTTTGCATGCAAAACTAATGATTTTAAACCGGGATGCGTTCCATTTTCAGATATTTATTTTGCATGTTGAATATTTTTATATTTTTGCAATCCCTTTGGAGAGGTGGGTGAGTGGCTGACCCCGAGCACTCGGGATGCTAAACTGCCTGCGATAAAGATTGAAGAAAACAATTTGGAACAAAAAGTTACTTGACATACTGGAGAGGTGGGTGAGTGGCTGACCCCGAGCACTCGGGATGCTAAGCTGAAGAGACAAGAGTCGTTGAAATATTACGGAGAGGTGGGTGAGTGGCTGATCCGCCGGTTGGCGGAAGCTAAACTGAAGAGACAAGGGTCATTGAAATATTAC
>JAFGME010000088.1 GCA_016927695.1 Bacteroidales bacterium | reverse complement strand
CCCAGCTATCGGAATAGTTGTATTCATCTGCAAAAACAGAGGTTACAGTAAGTGTGATAAATCCAAGTACAAGGGAAAGAGCGATCGTTGCATTAAAAAATCGTAAAACTATTTTCATAACCTATAGAATTTGTTATTATTGATTTTCACCAATCCAGCGCTTTACAGCGAATTCTGAAGCGGCTAATTTAATGTTTTTTTTTCAAAAACAATACATTTCCGCTTCAGAAAAACAAAATCATCTTTTTGCTTTTATTTACCTGTCAATGACGATCTTTTTCATCACATTGACATCATTGTTGTAGATGCTTATAAAATAGACTCCGTCGCCATATCCGCGAAGGTCAATTTTCCTTGAAAAATTACCTGAATAAACATTGTTCCGGGAATAAACCTCAACACCCAGCATATTGAGAATACGCATATTGAGAAGGGCCTCCCGTTCCGATTCTATTTTCACAGTGAAAAGGCCGTTGCCGGGATTCGGTACGATTTCGAGTCTGAGTCCTTCGGTATAATCAAAAATGCCGGTGCACTGGTCCACGTAAATGGTTGCCAGGGCAGAATTCCCGCAGCCCCATGAATCTTCATAGGTATAGGTTATTGTATGCTCTCCGATGCCGGCGGCTTCGGGATAAAAATAACCATTGGAAACCCCTGTGCCCGAATAGATTCCGCCAGCAGGTTCCCCTCCGGTGAGTTCAAATGGCGGTGTGTTGATACAAATGGTGTCATACTCTGCAAGTGTAACGGTGGGCAGTGGATGGATTTCCACAGCAAGGGCATTGGAAAAACTGCCATCACCGCAGGTGTTTACCCCTTTGACTTTAACGGAGGCCTGTCCTGTGAAGGTATCGTTCCAGTTCACAATGCCTGTAATTCCGTTTCCGGAGATGCTTCCTGCACCTGCCGGGGTGAGTTCCCAAATATAAGAACTTGCATTGGAGGCTCCTACGGTATTGTAAGTACTGTTCGGGCTGTTGATGCAAAGGTCTTCATCGCCGGTTGGGGTGGCCGCTGTGCCGGGTAAGGGTGTTACCGTTACCGTAACACTTCCCGAAACAGAATTCAACCCATCATTTACAACCACTGTATAGGTTGTCGTAACCGAAGGAACTACATTGGGATTGGCCTGATTGGAGGTGAATCCGGGAGGATTTGATGTCCAGGAATAGGTATAATTGCCCGTGCCGCCGGTAGCGTTGCTGAAAAGCTGTGATGACCCACCCTCACATATCTGGGCCGGATTGGCATAAGGTTCAGCCTGAAGAACAGCCTCACCTACCGTAAGAGTAACGGGAACAACGGTCATGGCATTGTCGGGGTCGTTGCTGGAAATGTTCAGGTTGGCTGTGTAAACCCCTTCAACAAGGTCGGCAGCATCCAGCGTAACACTGACATTATCAGAGTTTCCCGCCTGAATGGTACCACTTGTCGGGTCAACCAGCAGCCATCCTAAAACACTGATAGTGTAATCCTCAACTTCACCAAAGGTCGTTGAACCGCACTCAACAACAGATCCGGTATAAGTGATTCTGATCCTTAACCTTGTGTCGCCGGGAACAGCATCTGCCGGAGGCGTGATGGTAGCGGTATAAGGGCCTACACCCGGCGTGCCGCCGACAGTCAGGGTTTCATTGGGATCACTAAAGTCCTCATCCTGGTTCCAGTCCACCCACATCCCGCACTGATCTGAAGGCCACTGTGTTGTGCCGTTCACAACGGAAATGTTGTAGGATTCACCTATGCTCATCACCGTTGAAAGATTGGTGTAATCGGCATATCCATCGCAGCTTGAGGAGTTGTTGATGGTACCTACCTGCACATTCTGGATGAATTCGTCGCAACCGCCGCTGGCTGCACAATACGCTTTCGACCCCTTGGAGATTATTTGTGGAGAGATGCTGTAGGTCAGTTCAAGTTCTCCTACATTTTCGATGGTGAGGTTTTTAACAGTGGATTCGCCGGGATTCAGGGCAGCTGTAATTGCACCCGGAGCCACAGCGATCTGCGGATTTCCCCACTGGAGGGAAACCTGTGCCGGTGCGGATTCCCCTTCGGTATGGAAAGCAGTGACCTTGAATTTAAAAACTCCGTAAGCCGGGAGATTGTCAGTATATGTGGTATCTGTTGTGGTTCCGAGCAATACATCTTCACGATAGACATTAAAATACTGGAATCCGGGAACCTCATTGAATGCCCATTCCAGGTCAACCTGTCCCGTGGTTTCGTTAAGGTCGGCAGTGAGTTCGAAAGGCTTTGGGAGGTTATTGGTAATATATGGGCTGACATAGGTCATGGCATTACCCGAACGGTTGTCGGTCCAGCAGGGATAAACATAACTTCCACGGGCTGTGATGCCTAAGTAATCACCCATATATCCGCCGGCGAGGCCTGAGATGGGCTGTGGTGTGAAGGCCACATCGCTCACTTTGAAATCTTCCCATGTTTCACCTCCGTCAAAGGAGTTGGCACACCAGACTTCGCACTGGTTGCTGTTTACATTCCTGTCATCATAAAACACAACGCTGAGGGTTCCTGTTTCAGGATCGCAGGTGACCCACGGAAAATAATGTTCCTTGCCAAGTCCTGACGGATCCTGGTTTACTCTTATGGGGCTGGACCAGGTTGCTCCCTGGTCTTCGGAACGGATGAGGTAAACGTCCTTGTCGGATCCGGTATTTATACCGGGAACACCGATGTTGCACCAAACCACATAAATATTTCCGTTGTACGACCCGCCGCTGATATCTACCGCCATGGAGGGGAAGGAATTGACCCTGTGATTCTTTGAGGTTTCCGTATTCCTGATTCCGCGGGTATTGTTGATGATCCGGGTGGCAGGCTGAAAAGTGGCGCCGCCGTCGAACGATCTGGCAAAGCCCAATGCTTTTTCATCCTGCGGCCAGGCGTCGTAGATGGCCCAAACAACGTACACTTCCCCTTCAGGGCCCGTATTGATGTTCACCCCCTGATTATGGCTCCCTGCATTGACAGCAGAACTCACATTGATTGGAGATCCCCATGTCAGGCCGCCGTTGGTGGAGCGCTTAAGCTCAATTTCTTCGTTATTGGCGCCTCCGAAAGGTGTCCAGGCATCATAGAGGTTACCTTTATAAGGGCTAACCGGGCTGATGTCAACCCAGAGGTGATTCTTGTCGAGCATTGAGCCTCCCGGAGGACTGGCTACCAGCACGGGAGTCCATGTATTTCCACCATTGGTGGAATAGGAAATCCCCTGTCCGTAGTTGTTGTGGATAAACCCAACATACATTCTCCCGTCAAGGCTTATTGCTGTAGCCGGGTCGCCTGAATTGCCACCCCCTGCACCCTGCAGTTCACCACCCCAGTTCAGGCCGCCATCGGTTGACATAAAATCGTTCGCGCCATAAATGTTGCTGGCAGGTATACCTGTTGAGTTATTTGAATTCAAAAGAAATTGCGGGTCGTTGGGATCCACAAAAATGGAATTCTCGCTTTGGGTTGTGTTGGTCAGGTTGGTCACGGGTACGTCAGGTGAGTTTTCTGTCACTACGCCCATAGCGCTTATTTTATTTCCCGTCGGAACGGCAGCCTCAACAGGAGTGTCGGGAGCTACCGGCACTACTCCCATCTCTGCCATGCTCCGCCAGTATTTCATGTTGTCGATACGTGTATCGATCATCATTTCCTGTCCATTCACATTTACCTTCTTTGAAGGAAAATTCTGTTTCTGGGCAAAAGTGAAATTTGCCATGCACACCAGGCCCGTCAAAAAAATGAAATAGTTGAGTTTTCTGTTCATGATCACCTTCTTAAATTTATTTATACTAAATTAAAATCTGCAGCCCGCAAATGTAGGTAATTTTTTACCTTTTAGGACATTACATATATCTAAATGGTTGCTTATTAAGACAAAATTAACAAAACCCCTTAGAGTTTCATTTGTGAAATCTATAATGGATAAATATTACATACTAACGGTCTCGCACCTTTGGGATTCATAATATGTCGCATGAAATATCATTGGCCTGTCAGGGCCGGCGGTACCTTGTCATTAGCAGCTATTTCATAATGACCCTGCCCGTTTTTTCACCATCTCCTGTAATTACCCGGATGAAATACAAGCCCTTTGCGTAACCCGAGAGATCTATTGTAATCCTGCCATTGTTGTTTTCCATTGTTTTCCTGAAAACAACCTCATTCAATATATTGATCACAATGATTTCCGATCTGCCTGAACAATCAATATGGATTTCCCCGGAAGCCGGATTGGGATAAACCCTGATACTGGTTTCCTGAAATTCATCGAGTCCGGTCACCAAATAGTAGATCACATTGGATGGATTGCTTTCACAACCGAAGGAATTAGTTACCACCACATGATAGTTATCAGTAAGTTGCGGGTAAAAAACCTGTCCTGTAGCACCGTTGACCGGTCCATTTGAATCGTACCACTGGTTTCCTTCCGAAGCGCTGGAATAGAGGTAATTATCCTGCTGATTGATGATGGGGGTTTCCGGAGTGGGGTTAACCGTAACTGTAACCTGACCTGATACCGTTTCATTGCCGTCGTTCACAGTAACTGTGTAAGTTATGGTTTGGAGCGGATTGGCCACAGGATTGCTGATGGCCGGATTGCTCAGGCCGGTTTGCGGCGACCATTGGTATGTGTAATTACCGGTTCCTCCGGTAACATTGGCATATAGCTGCGAGGAGCTGCCGTAACAGATCTGGGCAGGGGTTGCCGTGGCCGTAACGTTCAGCGGGCTTACCGAATTCGTGACAGCCGGGAAAACAATAAAATCCAGCCAGGCACAATCCTGCCCCGAATTTACATAAACGTCTTTATTATAAACCCATTTGAAGGTATGCATGCCGGCTGAAACAGGATACTGCACCTTGGCCCAGCTTTTTTCACCTGCCCATTCGCCTTTCAGTACATTGTCGATATAAAACTCTAAGTAATCGTACCCTTCCTCTGAGGAAACCTTTCTGAAGAAAGAAATACTGTCGTTTGCCAGCACATCCATAACCACAAACAGTTCCGTGGCCTGATTGTCGCCGATTGCGCCGGATTTCGCAGAATAAGCGCCTTCATAAGGATTTGTGCCGGTTATTGTCCAGGGGGCATTTCCTGCTGACTGCCAGTTGAATTTCGAAAAATCTCCGGTTTCAAAATCCTCGAAGATCATCCCGACAGTGAGATAAAAGACTTTTTCTTCAGAATATGCACCGGAAGCCAGCGTAAAGTCAAGGTCAACGTTGGTGCCGGTGGCTGTATTTTGATCGACCGAAATGTTGAAAACCGCGGTTTTTGTTTGTCCTGCTGCCAGGTCATCCAGGTTGCAGTTGGCTGTATTGATAACAATATCAGGACTTTGGGTGGCAAGTATTCCTGTGGTGTTGCTGCAGCCACAATGCCCTGAATTGGTAGCTTCAATAAGGATATCTGCCGTTTCGCCCGGATCGAGTTTACCGTCACCGTTACCCCCTGTAAAATCATCGATGGTGATTGAGCCGATGGAAAGCAATGGCGCATTCACAGTGATGCTGAAGCTGGAAACCCACGATTCCGTTCCCGCCTCCAATTCCAGTTCAAAATTCACTGTATGCCCGTCCGGTACATTGTCTGCCACATCAAAGGCAAATGCTCCGTTCTTGTTCACAGCGCTGCCTCCGGGGATATTGCCAAAATTCTCCTCTCCGTCGGTGATGGTAATATAATTATCGGTTGTGGTAAGGGTTCCGGTAACATTGCCTGCCTGTTGGGTTCCGACATTCTCGATCCCGATATCGACCAGGATCGATTCTCCGAAGTCGGCTTCACCATTGCCGTTGCCTCCCTGGGAATCATCAAGCTGATGGGAGCTGTAGATAACATAAGAACCTGAATTGGGAATGATGGTCAGCGGGAAATAGGCCGGAAGACTGTTATATCCCGTGATGATCAGGTCGGCTTGTCCCAATTGTGTGAAAATGGGATCAAATGTGATTGTTGCCACTCCTGATGTATTTGTCCTGGCTGTACCATGCATCACTCCGTCTTTGATCACCGTACAGGTAAAATCAGCCATCGGCGTTCCGGAACCTGTTACCGTAACCTGCAGCGATGGCATCGCTATGGGTATGGCCGACTGATAAACGGCCTGGACAGAGACAGGCTCATCGGTCCATACTCCCAGGGCCGGATCACCCAGTATATTGATGTCGTAAAAATTCCAGCGCAAGGCCCCTTCCTCCCATTGCCCGGGGGCGGTCACCCAGGGGGCGGTTTGTATTTTCATCTCCCTGAAAGCAGCGCCCAGCCTGTGCATTTTCTCATGGTAGAGGGCATCTGTAAACTCACGGTGCAGGTGGGCTCCCGGTCCTTCGGTCTGCCCTTCGTTGAACCAGCCATACCGGGAGTTCCCGATCACCGAAACAGCAAAATTCTGTATGGTCACCATCTTCTCAAGAATGCAATCGCTGAAATCAAAAGATCCGCAATTGCAGCCATGCGTGAACAGCAGGGTGAAGTTATGATCGATGCCGTTGGCCTGCGCAAAATTGGAATTCGTAATGTCGCTGTTGCTCAGATGAGCCACATAGGTTTCGTTGGCATGGCCGCTGTGATGTACGAAAGACCTGCCCTGGTTGATCCTGGCACGCAGGTCGCTACCCCCCCAGCTACCGTTCTTTTCGTACAGTTTGTCGATGTCGTGATCAACAGGTATGCCATCGGTAGTGTACCCGTTGTCGGTACGGTAACCGATCAGAAGCTCAAGGTAATCGCTGCCCCATGTGGGGGGATTGTCATACAGGTGTTCCCCTGCCAGCAACGGGTCGCGCAGCTCCCCTGTCACCGGATTGTCCTGGTATGAAAGCGATTTCTGTATCATGCTGCTCAGGTCGGTACTGTTGCTGAAAGGCATACGCGCCAAACCTATTTCCGGCAAAAGGTCGTCCTCCCCGGGCTCTCCCCAACGGTTGTCGTTGTCGTTGTTCCAGTTGCCGTCCAGGGAACAGTAATACAGGTCGGCAGGAATGTCGCTGTCTTCGTATCCCGAGCCGGACTGTACATAACAGTAAAAACCGCGGTAGGGTATGTGCTCCACATCTCCCCCAAGCAAAACAAATTCAATGTTGTGTGTCTGGTATTCCTGTATGATGTAATTCCTGATCTTCTCCTGAACATCCTGCCCGGGCATCTCGGTTACTATCGATTCCCTGCTTTTGACTTCCGTTTTGATCCCCCTGGAATAGTAAAGATCTATGATCCCCTGGAACGAATTCTCATACTGCGAGGGGGTGATGATCAGCAATTGATAATCATCTGCCGTTTGGTCCGGGGACGGGTACAAGGAAATCATCTCCGGGTTTTCTACAAACCCTGAAATCCCATGCGCCCATGACAGGTTTTCCATTGTCCGGACCGCTTCTGAATCCGGCTTTGTCGTCAGTTTTACCGTGATTTTGCCATACCAGCTCACCTGACCCCCGGCGGGATGATAACTCACCGGCGTGATCGTGGTCATCGCTACGCTATACCCGTTCAGATATCCCGTGGTGAGATGACCGTTCTGCTTTGAAGGATAGGCAGCAGCGCTCTGATATATGTCCCGGTTAAAAAGAAATGCACCCGACTGTCCGGCAGACAATGGCCTGGATGCCTGAACGGGATACAGAAGCCAGGTGCCCGCCATAACGGTGGGGCTTTCACAAATGATCTCTATGCTTTCCGCCCTTTCTCCCGGCGGAAGCAGCAACTTCACCGCAAGGTACGGCAAGGACGGCTCTCCGGGAAACCCCGTGTTTACCGTGTTCTCAAAACTGATTACCGAATAATCCCCTGATGATGTGATTGAGGGTGGCGCAAATGTGTAGGTTTTCTCTACGATGCCTGCATGAATCATCCCCGCAGACACCCATGTCAGCAAAATAACCGTGAAAAGTCTCTTCATGATACTGTTTTCCTTTGTGTTTTGTATGAAAAGACAAGTACACGGGCCCTTTGGTTGTATCGGGTTATAAGAAGCCGGAAGAAAAAGTAAACACAGGCAACAGGCTGACGGCATTCATCACTTCAAAACGTGTTTTTCAACAGCAATATCAGTTTCTGTAAGGAATTCTTCTCGTCATTGAACTTTTTTAGGAGAGTTGTTTTGCCCGGTTGTTCCATCCGGCCGGCCTATTATTTCTTCTTTCTCACCTCTTCCTTGATCCGCTGGATATGGCCCCTGCCAAGGGCTTTCACTTCACAGCCGAGTTCGAAGAATCGTTTTATTTTATCATCACTAAGGATACCAAAGCAGTCAATAACAGCGATGGGGCTGCCGGCCCATTCCACAATTTCGCCGGGGTCGAGATTCATATAATCGATGTGGGGTACGGCCAGGATAACGGCTTCCACACCTTCAAGGGCAGCAGGCAGGTCTTTTTGCACCCTGATATCGGTAAGGTGATCCTGATTCCTGAAGAAACGGCTCCATGAGAGGCCGGGCGCCGGGTACACTTCCTGGGTTTCGAGCTCATACCAATGGTCAACATAGGGATCATGAACTTTCATTTCAGCGCCCATTTCAGTGAGTTTTCTAAGCACCAGTTCGCTTCCGCTGTAACGAGTGTCTCCCACATCCTGCCGGTAGCTGGCGCCACAGATGAGCACTTCGGAGCCCGCGATGTATCTCCCCATGTTCCGGAGGGCGTCACGGGTGAGTTCAGCCACATGCAAACCACGCGTGTCATTGATGTCGATGGCAGTGGGAGTGAGCTGAAAAACTTCATCCCCGTCTTCAAAACCTAAAATATGCCGGTACGCCCAGTATCCGAGGCCTCCGTCTTTCGGAAGGCAATAGCCCCCGATTCCCGGTCCCGGGAAGATCATATTGCTGTGGGTGGGGCGCATTTTGATGGCATTCATCACCTTGATAAGATCCACGCCGTTCCTCTCGGCGAACAGGCTCCATTCGTTCATGTATGCCAGGATGGTTGCCCTGTAGGAATTCTCCACGATCTTTGTGGTTTCCGATTCAATCGGCCGGTCCATGACGGTCAGAGGAAAATCTTTGGTGTTCAGAACTTCATGCAGGAATTTTTCGACGCGTTCCCTGGCCTCCGTATTGCATCCGGAACAAACCCTCCAGAAATCCCTGATGGATGATACATATTCCTTTCCGGGCATCACCCTTTCAAAGCTGTGTGAAAGCAATGGCACCTCGGTTAAACCGCGTTTGGCAAAAGCCTTTTTCAGGATGGGCCATGCCACAAATTCGGTTGTTCCCGGAGCTACAGTGGTTTCTATGAGCACCAGGCAGTGGGGAGGTATCTTCTCGCCAATGGTTTTCATAGTGGCTTCAAGCGCTGCCATATCGGCTTCGCCGGTACGCATGTTACCTAATTCAAATTTGGTGTAATCGCACTGTACATCAACCACCACACAATCGGCAAGCTGAAGGCAGTCGCTGTTATATGTTGCTATCAGGGTTTTCGAATCGGTAACCGTTCTCCCTATCAGCAAATCCACTTCGGGATCTTCTGCCTTTACGGGGGATTCGCCCCTGTTTAACATAGGTATTTTCCAATAGCTGCGCGTACTGGGCCGCTGGCATCCGATCACAAACTTGGAATGATTTCCTTTTTCATCCTTTGTATCGGCAATAATGGCAGCCATAACAGCGCCTACAAATCCAACGCCCATTACCACCACTATCTCCTTTCCTTCCGACCTGGCCTCACTGACCTGCTTTTCGATTTTTATTAACTCAGCCCCGTATTCACTGGCTGAGGGGATGGGAAATTGTTCCCCTGCCGGACTCACAGAATAACTGATCTCAGAATTTTTCATCATAAATTATTTATTTATTTAAATCCAACCTTTAATTTTATAGTAAACCAGCGCTGTCATTTCACGCATGATGATCACTTCATACTCAATGTATTTCCAGAACCTGTATCTGATGGCAATATTATGACCAATTTCGGGAACAAACAAGCGGTTGCCGCCCAAATCCCTGTCTTTGAACGCCAGGTCGGCTTCGAGTGGATTTGCAAAGGCCGGGAATGCCCCTATGCAATGAAAACCCGCTTTTCGAAACGAAAGGACAGACCTTCGCATGTGTTCAGGGGAGGTAACAATTAAGATACATGGTTCCATGTTTCTTCCGGGGACCAGCTGATCATAGACCGAAAGGGCCTGGGCTCGTGTGTTTTTGCCTGTACATTCGTAATGTATCCTGTCTGGAGGTATTCCGCGGATTTCAAGTTCATTCTTCATACCCGCCACTGAACTGCGTTCACTCAGGGTGTCTCCCGGCAGGGCAATCAGGATATTGGCTTCAGGGTATCTCACAGATGCCTGCCATGCATAATAGGTTCGCATCAAAGCAGAGGGAGACGGCATTCCCCCGCCTCCCAGCACGATAATATGCTCTGGTCTGACACCGTCATCTCCTTCAGAGGTGCCAAGCCAGTAATAAACATTAAAAGGATAATGCGTGAAAGCAATGAACAGGGAGATAAAAAAAATCAAAGCTGCTGTCAGGGCTGTGGCTTTCAAAATCTTCCGGATCCATCTGCCCCATTGTACCCTTTTCGCTCCCTTCACCTTTCCTTTTGTTTCAGTTTATCTTATGCGGGCGTCCATTTCTTTTTCGAAAGCGGCCCTGAGCCGTTGCATTGTTTTCTCTATCACTTTGTCGGTTAGTGTTTTCTCCGGATCCTGAAGAATGAAACTCACTGCATATGATTTTTTGCCCGCCTCAATGTTGGCGCCTTCATACACATCAAACAGGCTGACCTCCCTCAGCAATTTCTTTTCCGTCGTAAAAGCAATTTCTTCGATGGTCTGGTAAGCCACTTGTTTATCCAGAAGCATGGCAATATCCCTTCTTACTTCAGGAAATTTCGGCAACTCAGCGAAGGTCGTTTTTGCCTGGCCTGCAATGTCAATAAGCAAATCCCATTTTATCTCCGAATAAAAAACTTCCTGGTCGATGTCCATCCGCCGAAGCAGGCGGTCTGCGACTTTCCCTGCAATAATTAACTGATTATCATTATGATAATAACAAATCCCATAATCAAAATACGCTGGAACACAATCATCCTTAACAAAAAGACCGGATGAAATATTCAGTTTCCTTAGCACCCTTTCGATATGGTCCTTCAGGTGAAAGAATGTGAAACTGCCTGTCTGACCGGTCCAGCTCTCCTTTTGGGTTTTACCGGTAAGGGCAAGGGCCAGAAGGTTCTCCTCCTTAAATTTTTCAGAAATTTCATCACTTTGTTTGCCGGTCAGCACATAGGATTTTCCGAACTCAAAGAGGCTCAGGTCGAAACTTTTTCTGTTCATGTTAAACAGGATGGCTTCAAGGACACCATACAAAAGCGTTCTTCGCAATACCCCCAAATCCCGGCTGAGCGGATTGAGGATTTGAACCGTTTTCCCGTCAGAAAAATCAGGATTTTCAGTATAGTAATCCTGTCTGGTTAAGGAATTGCTGATGATCTCATAAAAACCATTGGCTGACAAACTTGTGGAGATCAGGGTCTGAAGTTTTGCCCTGTCGGGTTTCTTCCCCGGCGAAACAGAAGCATTTATCTTTGCCGGGATTTTAACATTATTGTATCCGTAAATTCTCAGTATTTCTTCCACAACATCCGCTTCACGCAGTACATCCACGCGGTTAAGCGGTACTTCAACCGACAATTCATTTTCCGTTTCCCCAAGGATCATAAAACCAAGTGAACTTAAAATACTTTTCATCCTGTTCCTGCCGATGTCCCTGCCCATAAGCCGGGTCGCCTTCAAATAATTTAAATTAATCCTTGCTTTTTTATACCTGCCTGAGTCAATATCCTGAATTTCTGAGGATATTATTCCCCCTGCGAT
>JAFGME010000087.1 GCA_016927695.1 Bacteroidales bacterium | reverse complement strand
TTGCTGCTGACCGTGCCTTCGGCTAAGCATATACCGTTGTATGTGTTGCTGGACAGGGTCGGGCTGCCATTGGGCGGATATATGGTGTGATTGGGTGAGGGGTAATACATCCCGTACAGGTTATGATGAATCGTGGTGCCGCTGTAGGTGGGCACGGATGCGTTGGATGAGAAACCGATACCGGCGGCGCCGTTATATCCGATGTCGCATGTGACAAAGGTGGGATTTGAATTTTCAAGGTAGAGTCCGTTTTCGGTATTGTTTTTAACATTGGAGAACTCCATGTTGATATGTGCGCCGTTCAGCCGTATGCCATGCCCGTCGGCATCCCTGATCCGGCAGCGGTTCAGGAACGGTTCGTTGGAGGCATTGCAATAGAGGTTGGCATTGTTGCTCCCGAAGCCGGCATGTGCGATCACAGTGTAATTGAACTGCGATGACACACCATTGTCGCTGTTGGGATCGAAATAGATGCCGTCCCAGATTCCCGGTGAGGCAATATAACCCACAAATTTCACCGAGTCGGCGGCGGTTCCGTTACAGATGATGTTGGCCTGGCCGACAGTCATACCGGTTTCGGGGAGGAAGTTCAACACCACCCCTGCATCAAAGGTATGGGTTCCTCCGGTGAAGGATATATCCCCGGTTACCCAGTAAGGGCTCTGTGCAAGGGAGAAATTGGTCCAGGAATTGAGGTTGCCGGTGAGTTGTGTGCCCGGGGTAACCAGCGTCATGCTTTGTAAGGTACCATTTACTGTGCCATTGCTGGTAAATATAACTTTATATTGCAGGTAGCGTTTGGTAAGGCCGATGGGAATAGGGCTGGTGGGTGTGGCTGCTGACCATGAGCCCCATTTGCCGTCATTTCCTGCAGTACGGTAAGAGATTTCAACGGTGGCTCCTGCAAGGGCCGTAACCGTAAAATTCAATTCCGTGATCACCCTTTCGGCGCCCAGTTCATAAAAGGTATTGCCTATGAAGAAACCTGTTTTCTTAAAATTGGCTGAAAGGGTAAGGCCGGCATACCTGGTATTGTGGATGGGATCGCCGGAGAGGTTCTCCCCGCCGCAGTAACCGATCTGGCCATTGCCTGCGTAAGCGGCGCCATCCCTGGTGCGGTCGTACATCACATTGGGTGAAAGGGTCCAGACCAGTGGCGTAGCCGTGATGTCGGCATAATATACGGTGTTGACAAGCGTTCCGCCGCTTTCCCCGGCCATCACGGTGAGAAGTCCGTTCATAACCACTGAGGAATGATTGCTCACGCTGATGGGAAGCGCTGTGGCTGCAGCCCATCCCCCAAGTGCGCCTGAAGCGGAAGATGTGGCGAAATAAACCGTATTCCTTTTGGTGCCACCGGTAGTAAAACCGGCAATCACATACACCTTATCTCCTTGTGCCACCATGCTGTGGCCATTGCGTGCCTGGGGCAGGTTAGTGGCATTGGAAAAAGCCGACAGGGTGTTGTCAGCCAATACTTTGGCATAGTAAACATTAACTTTTGCTTCGGTGGCTGTCATCGTAGTGGCGCCCCCGGCTACATATATATAGCCGTTGGCATAAACGGCGGTATGACCCCAAAGGGCTGCGGGCAGGCTGACGGAAGAGGTCTGCCAGGCCCCGATGGAGCCATCGGTGTTGATCGTGGCATAATAGACTGTGTTGTAGATGTTCGTAGCGTCACGACCCCCTAACACGTAAATGGTATTGGTCCCGATCACTACGGAATGGTCGCGCAGGCCTGCAGGCAGTGGGTTGAGGGTGGTGAAACCGCTGATCCCCCCCGCCTGAATTGTGGCACGGTAAACAGCAGAGCTGTAAGTAAGATCGTTGTATCCTCCCACTACATATACATAGCGGTTGTTCCATGTGGCGGCTTTGTGCCCCTCAAGGGTCTGGGGAAGCACCGTGGTGGTCAGCCATGTCTGGACATCCGTTGCCTGAAAGGGCAAATAAACATTGTCAGAAGCCACCAGCATGTCGTTGTAATTGCCTTTGTAAAAGTCGGCATTAGTGGTCTGCGTAAACGACACCTGGGCCTGCAATGTCTGTAAGCCCAGCATGAAAAGGGATATTAATCCCACGGACGTGATCCTCACTATTCTGCGGGTTGTCCGTAACTGTAAAATCTTCTTCATAACAAATTAAATTTGATGGGTTAAAAAATTCCAATTGTGTTCATATTTTCAAAATAGTTTATAACTGCTTCTTTCCATGAATCGCCCACAGGAAACAACTCCCCGCTTTTCAACAAAACGGAGCACTCTTTTCCTGTGTTGATTTTTACGAGAAAACCGGGATGGATGATATGGTTTTCGCTGATCCTTAAAAAACCGTGGGGGATCAGCATTTTCCAAAGTTCTTCAATGGAGTGGTTTGCAACCATCTGATGATTGTCAGCTTTTTGAATTAATATGCCCTTCTCCGTGTGCGACACTAAAACAATTTCCCCGGCTTTTACCGTGTCAGCCTTTTCACCTGATGAAACCGGCAATTTCCCCCCAGAATCCTGTTGCATTAAAATAGTTTCTAATAGTTGTTTAGCGTTGCTGCTGAATTCTTCCAGTGAAAAATCCATAGTGATCTGAGCTTTGTTTTTCCTGAGGAGTGTTTCCAACTCCTCCCTGCAACTGCTGTCATCTATAATAATAATCCTGTTCAAAGGTAATATAATATCAGAGTGAAAAGCAAATTTATTTTCTGTCGGGCATTTTTTTTCAGAGGATTATTATCTGGCGGAAACCAATTATTATTTGCCGTGCCCGGTCAGGGGTAACCGGATTATATATTGTTGAAAACTGCGAACAAATCGTCTCTTTTGAAAGCTTTCAGGGCATATTCTTCGTATGCTTTGATGAATATCACCTTGAAATTTATCCTGTCAAACTTTTTGAGAAGGTCGTCTAGTTCTTCGGCCAACAGGAGCGCGTTCGCATAATATTGCAGGGTGATTTCTTTTATCCCGGACCGGCTCCTGTCGCTTTGTATCTGCAGGCTGGAGTCGATAAGGTGCAGGGGGACGGAATAATAGTGAATGAGCGAGTCGGAAGGACCGTCGATATAAAGGTTACCAGGGCAAAAAATGCTTTGATCCTTGTTGAGTCATGGGTTGCAGTTTTATATACAGCAAGCAGGCTGTCGGATTTGGATTGGCCCTCAGACAGAACAGGCAGTGCAAACAACAAAGCGGGAAAAATCGCCCATCTGTAATGATGGACAGATTGTCAGGTTCTGCCCATAAAATTGAATTGAAAGGAGAATCTCTGAGAGGAAAAACTGATTGAAAAAAAAGCTATTGTTACAAACCAAATCGTCCTTTGAAAAGTGGCCGACTTTGCCCCGGAACTAGTGGCCGGGTTTGCCCGGAATAATCAACAAGACTGGAAGACAGAACACCAGGCAGTAGCTGGCTGTATATTTTATTGCCGGGAAAGTGCGAGTTTCAGCGTTTCTGCATCTAATAAACTTTTCCCGATAAACCGGGACGTGCTGTGTAACTTGACAGGACAATACTTCGAAACCTGCCTGCCGGCAGGCCGGCAGGCAACAAAAACATACCGCCAAACCATTAATAGCCGGGACCTTGATTTTCTTTTCGATATAAAAACATTAGATGAAATGATGTGGTTTTAGCTAATTAGTACCGTTTCACAGAGGAGGAGTTAGATTTTATCATCAATTCTGATATAAAGTAAAGGATGGGGAAGGAATTGGATAATGGAGAAGAGTAATAACGCAAATTATTTAACTTTGTAAATTATGACAGCAGTATTAGGAATATTAAACAAACAGGCAGTCGCCATTGCAGCCGATAGTGCCGTAACCGTTGGAGGTCCTGAGAATCATAAAATTTTCAACAGGGCAAACAAGGTATTTACTTTGTCAAAAAGGCATCCGGTAGGTATTATGCTTTATAATTCGGCTTCCTTTATGGCTACACCCTGGGAAACCATCATAAAAATTTACCGGAACAAACTTGGCGAAACCTCATTTCCGACTTTGAAGGAATATCAGACAAATTTCCTTGAATTTCTTGCTTCAAAAAATTACTTCACGGATGAAGAAATGCAAAGGACTTACTTTGCCAGCTTTGCATTGAATATTGTGGATTATACCACTACTGTCCACTTAGAATAAGCTGAGAGACAGCTGGTTGCAATTTAGTTCTTTGACATTGTTGTAATCCGTTTTTGCAAATAGC
>JAFGME010000086.1 GCA_016927695.1 Bacteroidales bacterium | reverse complement strand
GGCTTCATATTGCTTGTGAGTCACAAGAGCAGGTCGGGTAAAAAATGATTCAATACGCATAATACTGTATATTAATACCGTGATACACATATACAGGTATATTTAAAATACAGGCAGTGAAACGGTCATTATTTATTAACAATTTGTTTATTTATTGTTTACAATATCTAAAAGAAACGGATCATGTATATCAAAATGATTATAAAGTTAACGATTATGATTTTAAATGCAGTACTTATTACACCGGCAAAAGCCAGCCAAATTATAATAGTGAAGATAATAATCATTGGAAAGACGAATCGACAAGAGATGAGACATTTTACCGGAATCTTGAGTTTGATTTTATATTTGATGACAATTGCCAGTATATATTACCCGATAGCTACCAATGGCAACAACTTAATAAACAGAAGGTTGTTAAATTATGTACAAATCAAAATAATGAAACACTCTTCAGCGCTCAAAGATTTCCCTGAGCGGTGTCACAACTCTCAAACATATTATTTCTTGGTTTCCGGCACTATTTTCAGCGATAATTTTTCACCGCCGCGTTTCACAATGATCTCCGTTTCGACATCTGCCTTAAGCTCACCCAGGATATTCATGAAATCATAGATGTTGTTGATCTCTTTGCCATCCAGGCCTGTGATGATGTCGTCCTGTTGCAAACCCGCTTTCTCTGCAGGGCCACCCGGACGAACGCCCTGGATCTGAACGCCCGGCTCATCGCTGCCCGCATAAGCGGGAATGGTTCCCAGCGATACCGAAGCGGAACTCTTTCCGGCTCCCTGCGGCTTCATGGCTACCTTCTGGTATGCGAGTGATTGCCCAGGTTTCATAAGCTCTTTGATGACAAGGGATGCAAACTTCACCACCCGCTGCATGTCATCGAAATTGATGAACTCCACATCGTCGCGGTGGGTGTGGTAATCGTTGTGCACCCCGGTAAAAAAGCTCAGCACCGGTATCTCACGGATATAAAAGGAAGTGGCATCGGTCGGGAGGAAAGGATCGTCAATGATGTTCAGGTCGAAACCGGACACCACATTCTTCGCCTCGAGGATGGATTTCCACTCCTGTGCAGAACCGATTCCCTGCATATCCAATTTATTGTCTTTCATTCTGCCCACCATATCGAAATTGATGTATGCTTTCACCTTTTCCTTCGCAACGGGAAGGTCCGAAGCAAAAGCATTGGATCCCAGCAGGCCCAGCTCCTCTCCCGACCAAAGGCAGAAGACCAGGTTGGAAGTAATTTGGTCGGGATTTTCCTTTTTCATCCCTGCAAAGTATTCGGCCAGTTCGATCACGGCTACCGTGCCCGAACCATTGTCATCGGCTCCGTTGTGCACTTTATTGCGGTCATCGCCCGTATCCCTTGAGTTCACTTCGCCCATTCCCAGATGGTCGTAATGGGCCCCGATAAAAATATACCCTGCCTCCGGATCATCTGAAGAAACCACAGCGGCGATGTTATCATCCTGCTTTTTTATCCTCTGTATATCTGTTTTAATATGCACTTTCCGATTGATTTCGAATAGGCGTTCATTGCCTTTCTGGTTTCCGCCGGCAAGTTTTTCAGTAAGACTTTGAATTGTTTCGTTGTTGCTTTTCAGCAGCCTGTCCGCTGCAGGTTCTGAAACGGCCAATGATATCAAGCCTGAACTTCCCACCACTTCATGTGTGCGGCGTTCAGATATCTCCGGAGTAACCATCAGGATGGCCTTTGCCCCGTTGCGGCGCGCCAGCATCTGTTTGTATCCGCTGGCTATGCTTCTTTCAAACAGTTTTTGTTTCTCCTCATCAAGTCCACCGGGGATTCCGTTCAGCACGATCACAATTTTACCTTCTACATCAAGTGAGGCATACGAATCATAATTATAATTTCCCCCATCGGAAATCTTCAGGCCATAGCCGGCAAAAACTATCTGTCCTTCTGCTTCACCGGATTCAGAAGAGGCAAGAGGGAAGAAATCCGTACCTGCTTTCAAATGCTCTCCCTCCAGAGCGAAAGTGTTCAGCATTGAATCGATTCTAACCTCAGCCACAAAATCAAAGGGGTGGAGGTAGCTATCCTTTTCACCGGCAGTTTCGAGGCCAAGGCTTGTAAAAATTCCGGTGATGTAACCGGCGGCCTGCTTTATTCCTTCTGATCCGGTAAGACGGCCTTCAAGATCATCGGATGCGATATAGGTCAGCTTTTCCTTCATTTCCTGAAGGCTGATCTGCGGGGAAAAACCGGTTTTGTCATATCCGGACCGAAAAGAAGCTGATGCCAGTTGTTGGCGGGCAAAATCATCGTTCCATCCGGCGATGAAAAGCTGGGAGGCGCCATCCGGAGTGCGGGAGGAGGTCCAGACCAGTTTCTTCCCATCCGGAGAAAATACCGGGAGACCGTCGAATTTTTCTGTAAAGGTAACTCTGACAGGTTCCTTTGATCCTTCTGCATCAACAATATACAATTCGAAATTGGAATACCCCTGCTTATTGGCGGCAAAAATGATGTAATCTCCGGAAGGATGAAAAAAGGGCGCCCAGCTTAAACAACCGAAGTCTGTAATCTGCTTTTCATCCGTTCCGTCTGTATTCATGACATAAACATCCGCTTTATGACCGGATTCGTCGAAACGCCGCCAGATGATCTTTTCCCCGTCGGCAGAAAAGAAGGGTCCGCCATCGTACCCCGGAGCACGGGTCAGCCTTCGCAACCCAGACCCGTCGGCATTCATGATATAAAGGTCACAAAAGAAAGACAGGTCCACTTCCAGTATCTTCTTTTCATCTCCGGTAAGGTCGCGCTCATAAGCCTCCCTGTTGGAACTGAAAACGATATATTTCCCATCAGGTGAGCAGGAACCTTCCGCATCGTAGCCATAAGTATCTGTTAACCTGAGGATGTCCGTTCCGTCTCTCAGGGAGGAAAAAATATCCATTTCCGGCTCATAATCCCATGCATAGCGCCGCTCCTTACCCGAAGCCCTGAAGTCAAGTTCCTCCTTTTGTTTTATAACTGCCCGTGGATCAAGATGGCTTGATGCATACGATACCCTGTCGCCTTTCCATTGAAAGTAAGCGCAGGTGGTTTTTCCCGTGCCGGGTGAAACACGCTGAATGTCGCCGCTTTCAAAATCAAGAATGTATATCTGAAAGAAAGGATTGTCCTTTTCCCGCTCACTTTGGAAAATGAGATAGCGCCCGTCTTCTGAGAAGTACCCCTCCCCTGAGCGGTTTCCTTCAAAAATGAGCTGCCGCGTATTGATAAGAAAATCACTTTCGGCATTTGCCGTTTCCTGTGAGTGTATCAAATTGCAGGCAAAACATAAACCAACAATAACACTGAATGATCTTAAGTTCATAGTTAAGATATTTATTTCATAACAATTTCCTCCGATAAAAGTTTATCGGTTTTTCCAGACTGCAAATTTATTTATTTCAGCAACACTGTTGTCAATTTATAATGAATTCAGACAGCGCCGGGGAAAAAGCCCGCCTGAACAATTTAATTCCCCCCGAAATACAGACCTTAATATAAATTCTTATATTTGTATCTTCAACAACACATAAATATCATGTTAAAAATCGGTTTAATCATCTCTGTAATGGCCATTGCGCTTTCATGCACAGGGCCGGCAGTCAACGAAACGCCTGATGCGGTCAGGGCGGAGCAGAAAACAGAAAAAGACGGGGTTTTCATCCATATCAGTCATGGCGCCGATGACCCCCACCGGGTGTGTATGGCTTTGAATATGGCCGTAATGATGGCACAGGAAAAAGATGTACTGGTATATTTTGATATCAAAGGGATTGAGGCGGTACTTAAAGATGCTCCCGACATCACTTACCCTACTTTCCCCGGATCGAAGGAACAGCTTACAAAGCTCTACGACATGGGAATCGGTGTTTATGCCTGCCCGGGATGCCTGAAAGCTGCAGGAAAATCGGGTGAGGACCTCATGCAGGGAATACAGGTAGCACAAAAGGAAAGGTTTTTCGATTTTACCAAAGGAAGGATACTGTCATTGGATTACTGACCCCTTCCAAAAGTTTTAACTGTGGTTGCCATGAAGGATTCTTTTCTGAAAAGGGCGGCAGGCTTATATCGTGATGGTTTCAGGGATATGCCGGCATACGCGAGGAAACTCTGGATGATCATTATCATTAAACTTGTCCTGCTGCTGCTGGTTTTCCGGTTATTCCTGATGGACGATTTTCTTGGAAAAAATTTTGACAATGACAGCGACAGGGCAAAACACGTAATTGAAGAGCTTACCCGGTGAAAATATTGGTTTAATGCACCCAAACAAAGCACATATACCTTTTCATAAAAAGAAAGAAAATTCAGGTATTTTGTTTCTCAAATAATTAAATTATTACATTTGTTGCCCTGCCCTTACCGGTAAGGAAATATAAAGCAACTTTTTGCGAAATCTGAATAATTAATTTAAATTCTTATGAATTTTTTAGAAACTGTTGATTTTTCGCTGATTGACTGGTCGAGGGCTCAATTTGCCCTTACGGCGATGTTTCACTGGATTTTCGTCCCGCTGACCCTGGGCATCACCTTTATCATAGCCATTATGGAGACGATCTATGTCAGGACAGGGGATCCTGCATGGAAAAAGATCACGAAATTCTGGATGAAACTCTTCGGGATAAACTTCGCGATTGGCGTTGCCACAGGCATCATCCTGGAGTTTGAATTCGGCACCAACTGGTCGAATTATTCATGGTTTGTGGGGGATATTTTCGGAGCGCCCTTAGCCATTGAAGGGATCATGGCCTTTTTTATGGAATCCACCTTCATCGCCGTGATGTTTTTCGGATGGGAAAAGGTGGGAAAGAAATTTCATCTCACTGCCACCTGGCTGACCGCCCTGGGCGCCAACCTTTCAGCGCTCTGGATACTTGTGGCCAACGGCTGGATGCAAAATCCGGTGGGAATGCATTTCAACCCCGATACAGCAAGGAATGAGATGGCCGATTTCTGGGCCGTGCTTTTCAGCCCCACCGCCATCAACAAGTTCCTGCATACCATTTCCTCCGCCTATCTTTTGTCGGCTATTTTCGTGATCGGTGTCAGTTCGTGGTTTCTTTTGAAAAACAGGGATAAGCTCTTTGCCAAAAGGAGCATCATTATAGCCTCGGTTTTTGGACTTGTGATGACCCTGTTCACAATTTTCACCGGGGATGAGTCGGCCAGGGAGATTGCACAAACCCAGCCGATGAAGTTTGCCTCCATGGAAGGCATGTATATCGGCAGCACGAATGCGCCCCTCGTGGCCATTGGCATCCTTCAGGACTCTCCGGAAGAACACACTCCTTCTATGAAAGACTTTGCCTTCAGCATCGAAATACCGAATATGCTTTCGTACCTGGCATATATGCAGCCGGGCATTTTCATCCCCGGGATCAGGGATCTTGTGCATGGAAATGAGAAACAGGGGATTATGTCGTATTTCGATAAGATAAAAAGGGGGAAAATCGCCATTCAAACCCTTAAAGATTACAAGAATGCACTTTCTGAAAATGATGTTGAAAAGGCTGAAATGCTAAAAATGAAATTCAGTGAACAGGAATTTTTTGACAATTACTTTAAATATTTCGGTTACGGCTACTATTTTGATGAAAACCGGGAAAAGCTCGAACAAAACGCCCACATGCTGATACCCCATGTACCGCTTACATTTTATTCATTTCACACCATGGTCATCCTTGGGGGTCACTTTTTAGCCTTATTGCTTGTGTTTCTTATCCTTGGGTTAAAGGACAGGCTGGAAGGGAAAAAGTGGCTTTTCTACACGGCGCTTTTCAGTATACCGCTCACCCATATTGCATCGCAGGCCGGCTGGGTGCTTGCCGAACTTGGCCGTCAGCCGTGGGTAATACAGGATGTGATGCCCACCATAGCTGCAGCATCCAAAATCAGCGCTTCATCGGTTCAGGTCACCTTCTGGCTTTTTGCCCTTACTTTCACGGCCCTGTTGATCGCTGAGATTAAAATCATGATAACTCAAATAAAAAAAGGACCCATATCATAGGAGATGATCACCATGTTTGAAAATTTATCACATCTTGCATTGCAACAGTACTGGTGGGCGCTGGTTTCGCTTCTGGGCGGCCTGCTGGTGTTCCTGATGTTCGTTCAGGGAGGGCAGACACTGATTTACCGTTTGGGAAAGAGAGAGATCGAAAGAAAAATGATCGTGAACAGCCTGGGAAGGAAATGGGAGTTTACTTTCACC
This sequence comes from Bacteroidales bacterium, assembly GCA_016927695.1. GTDB lineage: Bacteria > Bacteroidota > Bacteroidia > Bacteroidales > JAFGHD01 > JAFGHD01. Next base: position 1,356 of record JAFGME010000086.1, on the reverse strand, counting down.
ACACTGGTCACCTTTGGCGGCGCTTTTTTTGCTTCCTTTCCGTTGTTCTATTCCACCAGCTTCGGCGGGGCCTACTGGGTTTGGATGGCCATACTTTTCGCTTTTGTGATCCAGGCGGTTTCCTATGAATTCAGAACTAAGCCGGGTAATTTTTTAGGAAAGAAGACTTTTGAGGTTTTTCTATGGCTCAACGGCTTTCTGGGAACCCTGTTGTTAGGCACGGCCGTCAGCACTTTTTTCACCGGCTCTGAGTTTTACGTGAACGAATTCAACTTCTCCGAATGGAAAGGTGCAGCCAGGGGACTTGAGGCGGTACTCAACCCCCACAACGTGGTACTGGGTCTTGCCGTTTTTTTCCTCGCCCGCACACTGGGTTTGCTTTACCTGATCAACGACATCAACGATGAAGGAATAGGCAGGGAATCGAGAAAACTATTATGGTACAACGCTTTGCCTTTTTTGTTTTTCTTCCTCCTCTGGCTGGTATGGCTGATGCTGATTCCAGGATATGCCTATGATCCGGCGTCAAAAGCGGTTTTCACGGAACCTTTTAAGTATTTCCATAACCTTCTGCAGATACCGCTTAATCTTATCATCATGTTGGCCGGAGTTGTTCTTGTGCTGTCGGGTATATACCTTTCGATGATCAAAGGCAGTAAAAAGGGAATCTGGTTTGCCGGAAGCGGAACCGTGTTCACCGTGTTCTCCCTTTTCATCCTTGCCGGGTTGAATCATACGGCTTTCTATCCTTCCACCTTCGATCTGCAAAGTTCACTCACCATCGAAAACGCCTCCTCAAGCCATTACACCCTTACGGCGATGAGTTATGTTTCGTTGCTGATACCTTTTGTCCTTGCTTACATCTGGTATGCCTGGAAATCCATCAATGTCAGAAAGATCGATGCGGCAGAAATGGAAGGGGAAGGGCATGCTTACTGATTTGAGCCATAAAATCTTACATATTTACCAAACACGAACATCCACATGATTGAGCAAATAATCTGGTTTTTTTCATGGCCTGTGTTGATTTACCTGAGTTACCGGCTTGTACTGGCAGCCCTGAAGCGGTTTGACAGGAACCGGCTGACCGGTGAAAGTTCAGAAGAATAATATCTTTATCCGGTCTCAGGGGGGTGCCGTAATCCGGATTTCTTTTTCCGGAAGGGGATATCCTGTTAATTATTTTTATGTCCGACTAGGGGTAGAAATGATTAATTTTGCGAAAAACATAAACTGAAAGAATATGACAGGAAAAATATCGGATTTTATAAATCCCGGTGTGGTTTCGGGCGATGATGTCAGCAAAATATTCGATCACGCCAAAAAGAACGGATTTGCATTGCCGGCGGTGAATGT
>JAFGME010000085.1 GCA_016927695.1 Bacteroidales bacterium | reverse complement strand
CCCGGTGTAAAAGGTTATATTGAATATAAAAAATATAAAAGCAGCGATGAATGGTTGAAAGAAAACATGCTTTACGGGGATGGAAAGCTGAAAGGGAGCATCCCGACACAGCCGGCCGCAGGAAAGATAATATACAATGTATGGCTGCATGAAAACGGGCAATTCAAAATGATTAATGCTAAACCTGTGATTATCAGGTTCACGGGAAGCGTGCCTGCGTATGTTCTTATTCCACACATCATCCTGATGTTCCTCGCCATGTTGCTGTCAAACTTCACCGGCATGAAAGCAGTTTTCCGCATTGCCCCTTTGAAAAAAAACATACTTTTTGTTGTGATAACCTTGTTTTCCGGAGGTCTGATCCTGGGGCCTGTGGTACAGAAATACGCATTCGGCGAATTCTGGACCGGATGGCCGTTCGGGCATGACCTGACCGACAACAAAACATTGGTGGCATTTGTATTCTGGTTCATTGCGCTGATCGCTGCGCTTAAAAACAGAAAAAGCGCCGGAACATGGGTCATTGTGGCAGCCATTGTCCTGTTGCTTATGTACCTGATCCCTCACAGCATGTGGGGAAGCGAACTGGATTATGCCAGCGGGACCATAACCACCGGCAACAATTAACCTCCTTTATCTGTCGATCATGACGCTGTCAATCATCATCCTTACCGTTTTGGTCTCTTTGTATTCTTTTCATTCGCGGCAGGTCTTCGATAAGCTTAAATTCAATGCCTGGATGATCCATCACAGAAACGAATGGCCCAGGTTCTTGTCCTATGGGCTGGTGCATGCCGATTGGATTCATCTGTTGGTTAACATGTATGTTTTATGGTCGTTTGGGGGCATTGTGGAAGAAATCTTCACACTTCTTTTTCCGGCAAGGTGGTTTCTGTATTTTCTAATGCTATATGCAGGAGGAATTGCTTTTTCAACGCTGTATGATTTCGGGAAATACAAGGAAGAACCTCATTACAATGCTGTCGGTGCATCAGGGGCAGTTTCGGCCATAGTATTTTCCAGCATAGTTCTTTATCCTCAGGGGAAAATATTCTTCTTTTTCATTCCGGTCGGGATACCTTCATATATTTTTGGAGCCCTGTACCTCGTTTACTCTGCATATATGGCCAGAAAATCCAACGATAACATCGGCCACAGCGCACATTTCTGGGGCGCAGTTTTCGGAGCGGTATTTACAATCATCCTTAAACCTTCCCTTTTTAAACAACTTCTGGAACAAATAATCTGAAAGCATTGAGAATTATCACCATAGGCGACTTGCATGGAAAAACCGTCTGGAAGAACATCAGGCAGGAAGAATGGGACTATATTGTTTTTGCAGGTGATTACGTAGATGCAGATGAAATCACCGATAAGGCGGTTGTAGAAAACCTGGCAGAAATAATCAGATTGAAAGCTTCCTATTATGAAAAAGTCATCCTTCTTTGGGGCAATCACGACCTTGCTTATTTTTTTGGAGGACACAAAAGGCATGTGGCATCAGGATTCAGGCAGGCCATGTTACCCGATCTTTTCAACCTTTACACAAAGTACAGGGATTACTTCCAGGCAGCCTGGCAATCAGGGAATTATATATGGACTCATGCTGGTTCTACCAAAGAATGGTATGATTTGTACATTGCCCCTGTGAAGAATAGAGAAAACGAAAATCTTTCATTATTAATCAACCGTCTTTTCAGGGATTATTATGAACCACTGTTTCATATCGGAGTTGTCCGTGGCGGGCTGTACAATACAGGCGGCATTTTCTGGGCTGACAGGAGAGAAACGGAAAAGGACCCTCTCCCGGGATATCATCAGGTTGTAGGTCATAGCAAAACCGGAAACGGAATATTAAGCAAAAGCTTTGGAAATAAGGATACTTCTGTCACTTATGTCGATTGCCTGAATACGGAAACGGCTTTCTTTGAACTTGAAATTTATTGATGATTGTGGAAAAGCAGGAAGACAGTTCAGTAAAATTGTCTATTTTTGCACCAATAACAACTTACCCCAATGGAATTCTCGGCAACTCAGATTGCAGCATTATTAGGCGGAACGATCGATGGTGATCCGGATACCAGGGTTAGCAGCCTTTCCAAGATCGAAGAAGGCAAATCCGGCACGCTCTCCTTCCTTGCCAATCCGAAATACACGCCCTTTATATACACAACCGGAGCATCCATTGTTATCGTATGTGACACTTTTATTCCTGAAAAGAAAATTTCAGCCACCCTGATAAAGGTTCCGGATGCATACTCAGCCTTTGCCAAACTTCTGGATTATTACAACCAGATCCGGAACAACATCACGGGTGTTTCACCAAAAGCAAGTGTTTCAAAAGATGCCGTGCTGGGTACTGACATATATATTGGTGAATTCAGTGTTGTCTCCAAAGGGGCGGTTATTGGAAACAATGCCAGGGTATATCCGCAGGTGTTTATCGGGGAAAATGTTGAGGTGGGCGAAAACACAACTCTTTTTCCGGGTGTGAAGATTTATACCGACTGTAAAGTCGGGAAAAACTGCCGGGTACATTCAGGCGCCATCATCGGTGGGGATGGATTTGGTTTTGCCCCTCAGGGTGACCAGAATTATATGAAGGTTGCCCAGATCGGAAATGTCATCATTGAAGACGATGTAGAAATCGGGTCGAATACCACCATCGACAGGGCCACACTGGGATCCACCATAATCCGCAAAGGGGTGAAACTGGACAATCTCATACAGGTGGCACACAATGTGGAAATTGGCGAAAACACGGTTATTGCAGCACAAACAGGCATTTCAGGATCGACCAGGGTCGGCAGGAACTGTATGATTGGCGGGCAGGTGGGCATCATCGGGCACATCACCATCGCCGATGAGGTAAAGATTGCGGCACAATCGGGCATTGGCGCAAGCATTCTCCAGAAAGGTGAAACGGTTCAGGGCTCTCCGGCTTTCGAGATTGGCAAATACAGGCGTTCGTATGTCCATTTCAGGAAACTGTCCGATTTAAATTCAAGGGTAGAACAATTGCAAAAAGAGCTGGAAGCTTTAAAAAAGAATGGCGTATAACCATCCATTGTTTATATCCCTGAAAAGATAGCTTATCTCCTATTGATATTATTTTTATTTTTGGCGGCTGTATTATTTTCACAGTGAAACAAAGGACTATATCATCCGCAATTTCCATTACCGGGGCCGGGTTGCACACCGGGAAAAAGGCCCATGTAACCTTCAGGCCTGCGCCTGCAGGTTCAGGCATTGTGTTCAGAAGAACCGACCTTGCCGGAACCCCTGCCGTTAAAGCAGATTGTGAAAACGTAACCGATACAAACCGGGGGACAAGCATATCTGAAAACGGCGCCACCATCAATACTGTGGAACACATGATGGCAGCCATTACCGGACATGGCATCGACAACATCATCATTGATATTGACAATGAGGAAACCCCGATATTTGACGGCAGTTCCATCCGTTTTACCGAGGCCCTGAAAAAAGCAGGCATTGAGGAACAGGATGCACCAAAAAAAATGCTGGTCATCGACCGGGTGCTTTCATATAAAGACGAAAAAAACAAGGTGGAGTTTATTGCCCTCCCTTCAGAAGATTACAGGTTGAGTGTGATGATAGACTTTGAAACAGAGGTGCTCAGCACACAACATGCCAGCCTCGACCATCTGAAAGATTTTCACAGAGACATAGCCCCATGCCGCACTTTTGTTTTCCTCCATGAGTTGGAATACCTGCTGAACCACAACCTCATCAAGGGCGGCGACCTGAGCAATGCCATTGTTTTTGTAAACAGACTGATATCCCAGGAAGAACTGGACAGGCTGGCGAAACTCTTCAACAAACCTTCGGTAAAGGTTTTGAATAAAGGGATACTAAACAATCTCAGCCTTCATTTCGAAAATGAGCCTGCAAGGCATAAGCTGCTCGATGTGTTAGGCGATCTTTCACTTACCGGGCTAAACATACAGGGACACATCATAGCAAAAAGGCCGGGTCATACGGCCAATATCGAATTTGCAAAAATCCTAAAACAATATAGCGTGCAAAAGGAAAAAAGCTGCTTTCAACCCCCGTTTGACATTTACAAAAAACCCCTTTACGACATCAACCATATCAAAAGGGTTTTGCCTCACAGGCCCCCCTTCCTGCTGATCGACAAAATCCTTGATATGGATAAATCACAGGTAACAGGGGTTAAAAATGTTACCATGAACGAAAACTTCTTTGTCGGCCATTTCCCTGATGAACCCGTGATGCCGGGAGTACTTCAGATTGAGGCCATGGCCCAGGCAGGGGGTTTGTTCATGCTTGGAAACGTGAGCAATCCTCAGGATTATACTACCTATTTCCTTAAAATAGAAAATGTAAAATTCAGAAACAAGGTTGTTCCCGGCGACACCCTTGTGTTCAGCCTGAAACTCATTTCCCCCATACGCCGCGGGCTCTGCCACATGAAAGGCGTCGCTTATGTTGCGGACAAGCCTGTTATGGAAGCAGAACTTCTTGCCCAGATTATAAAAAAAGTAAAAAAATAATACAAGGAATCCACAATGAACCAACCACTTGCTTACGTCCACCCACAGGCAAAAATTGCCAAGAATACCGTTATTGAACCTTTTGTAAATATTGAAAGGAACGTAGAGATAGGGGAAGGCTGCTGGATCGGCTCCAATGTTACAATTATGGAAGGGGTAAGGATTGGGAAAAACTGTAAGATATTCCCCGGGGCAGTAATAGGAGCTGTTCCGCAGGACCTGAAATATGAAGGTGAAGAAACGCTGGTGCGGATTGGCGACAATGTGACCATCCGTGAATACGTCACTATTAACCGGGGCACCCGCGCGAATTTCGAAACCACCGTCGGGAACAACTGCCTGCTTATGGCTTATGTGCATATAGCCCACGATTGCATCATCGGCAACAACGTCATCCTGGCCAATGCCGTTAACCTTGCAGGGCACATCGAGATCGACGACTGGGCCATCCTCAACGGCCTTACGGCAGTACATCAGTTTGTGAAAATTGGGGCACATGTTTATATTTCAGGGGGTTCTCTGGTAAGAAAAGATGTTCCCCCTTATACCAAAGCTGCACGCGAGCCCCTCTCCTATGCCGGCATCAACTCCATCGGCCTGAGAAGAAGAGGTTTTACCAATGAAAAAATCAACGAAATCCAGGATATTTACAGGATATTGTATATCAGAGGTTACAACGTATCCCAGGCCATCAGGTATATCGAAGCCAATATGGACTCAAGCCCTGAACGAGACGAGATACTGACTTTTATTGCCAATTCGAACAGGGGAATTATGAGGGGTTATGGCAGGATGCCGGCCAATTCTATCTAATAGGTGCGCTCATCCAGGAGCTTCCCCTCACTGTCATACATTTTCCAGGTTCCGGTTTTTTTGCCTTTTTCATATTTCATCTCATAAAGAAGAACACCTTCTGAATTCCAAATAAACCAATCCCCGTCTTTCAGGTCATCAACATACCTGGCTTCGGCCACTTTCATCCCGTTTTCGTTCCAGTTGATCCACAAACCGTCTTTTTTGCCCTCTTTATATGTCCGTTTTTCACGCTGCTGCCCGTTCTCATAACAAAGAACAACTTCGCCGTCTTCGAGGCCGTTTTTGATGTTTAACATCATCTTCGGTTTCCCGTTTTCAAAATACTCCGTATGCAATCCGGTGTAGAGCATATTGTTCTTATAGAAAAAACCGTCTTTCAAAACCACCTCCTGTGCGGACGGGTGCATTGAAATCATGATGAAAAGCAGCGCTATGATGAAAGATATATTTATTCTCATTGTACTTTTAATTTATTCTAACAAATATACTTGAAATTATCAATAGGATGAACAACCAACTTAGAAGAATTTATAAGCGGCCCTGATTTTGAAATGCGTGCCTGCAGATAACCTTTCAAAGTACTGTTCAGAGGCATTGAAGGATTCAAACACACTTTCCTTTGAACTGTTCAGGATATTCTCAATTTTAAGGCCTACCTGGATTTTCTTTTGTTTGCCAATACTTTTATTTGAATTGAAATTCAGGCTGTGAAACGGTTTTGAATAAATATCGGGCCGGTCGGCGATACCTGCATACAGGAGTGTACTTCCCTGTACATTGTAATATAAACCCGCTTCAAGGTTTTTCAGGGGGCCTGTTTCACCTCCTTCATAAGCGATACCGCTGTTGATGATGTAGGGCGCCTGCCCTGCCATAACCCGGTATTCGTCAATAGTCTGGCCTGTGCGGGCGTTTTCCCGGCGCGACTGTAGTTCTGTGCTGCTGAGTTGAATCCTTGAACCGGTTAATGTGAAATTAAATATGAATTTCATTTTCTCAAGCGACCGGGTCAGCGTTCCTCCGTTCAGCCTCAGTTCGGTTTCTGCGCCTAGGACCTCTCCGTCTCCCACATTCCTGGGCTGGAAAGATCCCGTTTGGGTGGCAAACTGCACCATTTCTATCGGGTTGATAAATTCTTTATAGAACGCGCTGACAGAGAACATCTGGCCGTTCAATCCGAAATACTCCCATCGCAGGTCGTAATTGAAAATATCAGTGCTTACCAGGTTCCCGTCCCAGTATTCAATGCCTGCAAAATCATTGGCATCGCGGAACAATCCGCCAATGAAAGTCCGGCCTGTCACAGGGTCGTATATCTCGGCATACGAAAGCTCCTTAAACGAAGGCCTGGCAATGGTTTTGGAAAAAGAAAACCGGAGGTTCTGCTTTTCGGAAATGCTGTAAATGATATTTGCCGCCGGGAAAAAACCAAGTTGTTCGAGAACAACATCATTATCAAGCACATTGAACCCAAGCTGATCCTGCCCCGTATATTTTTGTACATAGTTTTCAAGACGCAGACCAAGTATTGTCTTTAAATGACTTACGGGTTCCAGATCAACAGACAAATAACCCGCAGCATTGTTTATCGATGAATTGAACTTATTCGGGTTGGTGGGGATGAAGGCGGCCTCATAGGTTGTGCCGCTGGATTGACTGCCTTCCATCGGCCATAGGTTTTCGGGATAAAAAAGTTCATCGGGATTGCCGGTTAAGGAAAGGTTTCTGATATTGAGTGCAAAATTCTGTATTTCAAAATCCCTTACTTTATATGTATAGGCTCCCCCAAAGCGGAATTTTGATTTTCGGCCTGCAAAACTGAAATTCTTAGCTGCATGTATCACTCCCGATAAGTTTCTTTCACTCAGATCGCGCCATATCCTTTCAGGGAAACCCACCTCTGTTCCGATGGAATAAGCCCCATCCCTGTCTTCATAGCGGGTAAAGCGGATGTCGGGATCAGAGATTTTTGATAAGGTGGGAGATATTTTCCACTCAAGTTCCCATTCTTTATCCATAAAATTATGTTTACCCCTGATCATCAGGTTACTGAGGGAGCGCTGACTGTAATCAAGGTTATGCTGAAATCCATAGAATACGGCTCCCTGGTCGGCGTTCCTGTAGTCGAAAATGCCGGCCCTGGATTCGCCGTTTTGCAGATGAAGCAAATCAAGGCTGTATTTCGACATTGAAGTCTTCATGGACAACCCGGCAAGGCCGCTGATTAAAACGGTGTTTACCCCGAAATTCCCGGATTGAAATTCCCTGTTTTCCATTTCAGTAACATCAGGGTTTCCTGAAAGCCCGAACCGGGCAAATTCGGCATCCTCGTAATATTCAGAAGTGTTTTTATAACTGAGGGAGAGGTTATACCCCAATGACTTCTTACCGAATGCAGTCTGGTTGCCGGTGAAGTACCCCAGTTCAAAATCCATCAGGCTTTGCTGTTCGTGAGCCGCCAGCGTCGGGTTGAAATTCTCCAGGATCTCTCTGTAGCGGAGGCCCTTTTCACCATAAGGATTACCTACCACCTGTGAGAAGAAAGGGATATCTGAAGTGGCAGGGATTTCGCGGGCGCCGTCGTCAAAGCCAAGAAAATCGGTCGCGCCCCCCTCGTAGGCAAGGTAATGGTTGTTAAAATGCATGGCCGGATTGTATCCGAATCCAAATGAAATTGACGAAATCTTTTCTTCCGGGAAATCCTTGATGGTGATATCGATGACGCCTCCGGTAAAATCGGCAGGAAGTTCGGCGCTGAAAGATTTATGAACAACAATATTGTCAATTACGCTGGTGGGAAAAATATCCATTTGAAGGGTGTTTCGATCAGGATCCAATCCAGGGATATCCAATCCGTTCATGATCGTTTTGGTATACCGGTCGCCCAGACCCCTGACATACACATATTTACCCCCTTCCACCGAAACCCCGGTCACCCTTTTCATGGAAGAAGCGGCATCGGAATCGCCCATTTTCCTGAAATTGGTTGATGAGATGCCATCTATCACACCCACGGATTTCTGTTTGAGTGTAAGCAGGGCATTTTCGGTATTGCGCACCGCTTCAGCCGTAACTGTGATTTCGGAAAGTTCGATGGATGCTTCCTTCAAACTCAGGTCGCCCAATGTCACCACTTCGCCCTGACCTACCTTAATGTCGTTGATTTTCAGGGTTTCATAAGAAATGAAGGAGAGGTTCAGGATATAAACCCCGGGTGCAACGGACAGGCTGAACTGCCCGTCAAGGTCGGTGATGGTACCATTGGTTGTTCCGGGCACCAAAACCGTTACCCCCGGAAGATATTCACCTGTGGCAGCATCAAACACAGCTCCCCTGATAAAACCATTTTGGGAATAAACCTGGAAAAACGGCAGTAAAAAAAAGAAAAACATGAATAATTTCACTCGCATAACCCTTATTGTTGCTCAGAAATATGACAATGAAAACTTTAATGATTATAAACATGAAACAGCATTCGCGCCGGGCTGCACAAAACATGAAGCAGTGGATGCATATTCAGGTTCCGTGCGCTCAGCGCGAATTGTGTAATTCCGGTTTCCGGATAAAACCACCGGAAACAAGTTTATTTGGTAACCTCATCAAGCGCTCCTGAAACTGCAGCCCATGACCAGTTCTGGAATTTGGTTTTATCTGCTCCGACTGTGTTGCTGCCGGCATTTACCGCAGTAACATAAGCATCTGAACCTTCAGTAAAGAAATCAGCGACAGTGAAACCCGTGGGAATGACAGCCTGGAGGGCGGTAGCGGTTAGGCCGGCCGGATTCAGGTCAAAGTCCTGCCCTTCTTTGATGTTGAAGAAATAAATATTCATCATTTCAACGATGGAGTTATCGTCAAGGTCCACCAGACCGTCGGCGTCGTCGGCCTTCACCGATCCGTTTTTAATGATGTGGCCTGCTTCCATGGTGCCTTCAGGGCCATCCAGTTCAAAGCACTCATCACCCGGATTGATTACGATAAAATTATCGAGTGTCCCTGCCCATGACTGATCGGTATCGATGGCGTCGTCGCCGGCATTCCAGACGATTGCATTTTTCACATTAACTGTTCCGCCGAACCATTCAATGCCGTCATCCTGGTTGGCAATGATTTCCACATTTTCAATTATTGTTCCCGAACCTACGCCGCCCAATGTCAAACCGTTGATTTCGTTTCCTTCACCGATGTTGGCGCCGCCGTGCCTGATGGAGACATAGCGGATCACGCCTGAGTTGCTTTGGGGGTCGGTTCCGCCGTAGAGGCCGTTCTGATCGGAAGGGGGTATTCCTTCGATCTGGACTGACTCGGCATCGGCAGAGATGGGGGCTGTTCCGAGAACAAGGATTCCGCCCCAGAGTCCGTTCAGGTCGGGATCAAGATTCGGGCTGGCGATCTGACCGGGTTTAATTTCATCTGCAATGGAAGTGAAGATAATGGGCTGGGTTTCCGTACCTTCGGCCATAATCATACCGCCGCGGGCAATGATAAGAGCCGTGGCATTGGCGCCGGTTCCCGCCTCGCCTTTCACGATGACACCGGGCTGGATTGTAAGTGTGACGCCCGACAGTACTGAAATCCTGCTGCTGAGGATGTATACCTTGCCGGTTGTCCAGGTGGTATTTGCCGAAATGTTCTGGGAAACGATGATCTCCGTTTGATTGGTATTGTTGTTGTCATCGTTATCATCATCATCGTCTTTGTCACAAGCTGTAAATCCCAAAAGGAGCGCTGAAAATAAGAACGCAATTAATCTCAAATCTCTTTTCATTTCTAATGTTTTTTAATAATTAATTAAAAGAATTTGGGTGCAAAGGAATGTCTTTAATAATAAGTTAATTTTAAGTTAATATTATCATAATGTTAATTCTCACAAAAAAGCCCCGTCATGCAAAAGCGCACAACGGGGCAGGATGAATGAGAAAGTTTGTTACTTCTTGACTTTGTAGATCTTACGTAAACCAAAAGCAGTACCTGCGATCAGCATAAAAGTGAGCCCTCCGTCAATGGGAGACCCGCCGCCCACCGGAGTATTACTGGTGCCCGGGGCATTGCCGCCATTGGGATGAGGCGGATTCTGGGCAAGCATTACTGCCGGAGCTGCCAGTAAAAAGGCTGCTATCATTATGTTCTGGATACACTTTTTCATATTCATTATTTTTTAGATTAATACAGTAATTAAAACCGGTCCGATTATTTCACGTACACTTTTTCAGTAAGTACGCTGTTCACAGCAACCAACTTCACCAGATAATAACCTGATTCTGCTGTAATGACGTTCATTCCACCCTTTGCAGCAACATGGCTGATTTCCTGTCCCATTAAATTGAGGATATGAATATCTCCGCTGAAGTGATTTGGAACATTCACGCAGATATGGCCGTTTTGTCCGTAAATATGAGCATTTACGCTGCCGACCTCGGGTATGGCAAGCGGTGCAAAATGGAGAGCAAAGCGTTCAGCCGGTTCATTGATGTTGTAATCAAAAGTGTAGGAATCTGTCAGCATGTCGGTTACCATTCCTGTTTGCATATCTTCAAGAACAAGGTATGCAAAATCCATCACATCAGCGCTGATGGTGTAGGTTCCGGAAACACCGGCCCTGAAATTCACAGATACAACATCCACTTCCGGAAGAACATTGATCGAGAGGTCTGTCCCATTGGTATTGGTGTAGATCTGGGGGGCATCTTCATTAAACCATGAGAAAAGCTTGTAAGCATCATACTGTCCGTCGAAATCGAGTGTGGCTTCGCTGTCGAACCTGAGGTAAGCAGCATCGGTGTATCCGTTGCCTTCCACTTCGAGGGTCACCATGTCGCTGAAATCGTTCTTGTAGTAAATGTTCTGTCCGTTATGTGTCCTCATTGTGTTGTCCACCATGAATTGCCCCATGGGAGAATTTGCACTGACAAAGAAGCCCTGCATCGGGGGTACGTAAGGTGAACCGCCACCCATTCCGCCATTGAATGATACGAACATTCCTGTGGCTGCATCGAGATAATAAACAGCGCTGTTGATAACACCTGTATTGGCAGCAGCAACCATCATCCAGTCAAGTGATGAAGGAAACGGGTTACCGAGAAGGTTCCATCCGAAAGGCGCTGTAGCGGTATTGGTCACCGGGACTGCACACGGGCCTGAATTCAGGACACCACTGTAGGTGAACATTTCATTTGCGAAAGGCTCCCAGAAGGCATATCCAATACCGGAAAACAGAGGATCTGTTGTCGGAATGATATCAAACCAGTTATTAACCGGCTCAATGTACTGCTGAACATAACGTCCGGTATAAATTCCCGCCTGAGCATTGACAACAGGTGAAGAGATCAGATGCCAGGTTGTGGTTGGATATGTCCTATCTACGTAAGTGTTGCCGCCAACAGTAAGGCTGCCGTTCTCAACCACGGAAGCAGTACCCATGGCATCTGACATAAGGTGAAGATCATTAGTTATATAGAGCGAACCCAATACTGTAAGGGCAGCGCCCGGCATGAGGGTGAGTGAAGAAACCGAGAAGTAAGCTTTCGAAGCCGGAATTTCAGGTATATTAGCCGACTGTGCAATGGTTACATCCGAATTGCAGCCGGGCACAACGCCTTCTGTCCAGTTGGCCGGATTGGCCCATGCATTGTCCACAGCGCCTGACCAGGTAACAACGGCAAGGCTTGTCATCTGGACTCCGCCGTTAACAAAAGCAACACTGATGGGATTCACATCAAAATCAACCACTTCGCTTATGGCCTGGTTAAAATCGAGAGCCACATCATCACAACCCACCACATCGAAGGTGATTGACATAATCCCGCCTGGTCCAAAATCATTTCCTGTAAACCCGCCGGCAATCCACGAAATACCCATCATATTACCAAAAGGGTTCACCAATGCACCGGCAATGTCAGGGTCAATGGCTGTCCAGGAGTTATAACTGAGAACAGTGTGCTCATTGAAGAAATATAGCGACATGGCCCCAACATTCAACAGGCCGTCAGGTGTGGATAAAGTGATCGTTACCTGGCTTCCGGTCTGAGCGGTAGCGCTGCTTAATTCAATGGTTTGTGCATTTATTGTTCCTGCAATGAAAAACATGATAAATGCCGCCGTCATTATTTTCAAAACTCTTGTTTTCATTAAATTATATTTTTTCTGATTACTAACTAATAATGATTTATTCAGCAGGAGTATAGGAACCGTTAACATCACCGGAGCACAAGCCTAAGAAATTCTGTGAAACATTCGAATTGGTGATGGTTATGGCCGGGTTTTCGAAAATCCAGTCGGGCATGGTCCATGAACCCACCGAAAGGCCAATGGAACGCCTTCTGACCAGCAGCGCATCAGTGCTGTTCACAGAACTTGATAAGTTAACATCGGCGCCGGTGAGCCTGAGGCCGGTCAGAGTGGTGAGACCAATGGAGTGGCGTCTGATAAGCAGGGCATCTGTTGAGTTGATACCGCCGTGTGAAGCAGTGGAAGAAGCGGAAAGAGTGTAGCTTCCTTCGAATACGTAATCAAATTTATACTGACCGCTTGCATTGGTGGTTGTGGTAGCAACCACGCCTTTGGCTCCGTCATTTACACTTACCGTAACATTGGCCAGGGGGCTGTTCACCGAATTATCGTAGGTGATGGTTCCGGAAACCTCTTTGCACCAATATGACCTGACAAGAACAGGACTACCTGCCAATGGCTTAAAATCGGGATTGGTCAGGTTGAACGGATCGGTAATCATTATCTGGTAATTGTTCACTAAGGTATCGTTATGCCTGTTGGGGCTTGTGGAGAAGAAATAATTATCTTCAAACGCCGAGTTAAAGAAAGTATTCATTCCGGCCAGGAAAGTATTTTCCATTCTCAGGATGTTGTTTGTGGCATTCTGCTGTGATGCTGCACCGTCGATTTTTAATCCCTTGGGCCACCCTGCAAAAACTGAATTATACACATTGGTTGCCGAATTCAGACGGATGTTCATTGACTCCTTATAATTTGTATTAATAGGAGTAGACGGAGTAGGAAGCGGACCGAAAGAACTTACATTTGAAAAAACGGGCCTGGTTTGTGGTGTGTTGGAAGAGCCTGCGGCATCATTGTCAGATTCGAAACAACGTGAACCCGATACGTCAGCCTGTGCAGGATCCCTCAGGGAAATGGCGTATTGAACCATACCGGTAAAACCGAGATCAGTGTCATAATCATCATCAAGGCTGCGCAGAGCAATGAGATGTTTCGCATTAACCGCACCGCCGAACCATTCAAAAGAGTCATCGCCGCAGTAGGAAACCTGAACATAGTCAATTTCCGTTCCTTTACCTACTCCGCCCATGGTAAGACCGTTGATTTCATTGTTCGGAGAAAAAGCGATACCTGGAAACTCGATACGCACATACTTTATAACGCCTGAGTTGTCATTATCATTTGGGGTTGTGCCACCGCCATACACGGCTCCCGTGCCGCCTTCAATGATGGCCGTTCCGCCCGGAACATTGATGGCTGCATTGCCACAAACCAAAACACCGCCCCAGTCGCCATAGTCACGGCTTCCAGCTCCCTGGTTTGAAGTGAAAACGATGGGTGCATTGGCAGTGCCTTCTGCAATAAGTTTAGCTCCTCTTTCAATAATCAGGGCTCCCTGGTTGGCTTTACTTCCACGGATTATTGTACCCGGGTCAATGGTAACCGTTGCGCCTGATTTCACATATACCCAGCCGTCGAGAAGGAAAACATTTGATCCCACCAGCGGAAGGAAGTTTGGATTGGTAAGGTTAAAGGGATCGGCTATATTGAGGGAGGTATTATTGGTAAGAAGGCTGTTGTTCCTGAAAGGGGTCAGGAAATAATTCTCTTCAAAAGAGGACTGGAAATTGGTTACCATTCCGGCTTCAAATGTATTTTCAATTCTGAGGATGTTGTTGGTTGCATTGGCCTTTGAAGCAGCGCCATCAATTCTGAGCCCTTTTTTCCAGCCTGCAAGGATGGAATTAAAAATGCTGCATGATGAATTCAGCCTGATGTTGGCCACCTCAGAATAATTGGAGTTTATGGTTGTGCCTGAGTTTACTTTTGGACCGAAAACACTTACATTTGAAAATACAGGTTTGGTGAGGGGAGTGTTGGAGGATCCTGCCGCATCGTTGTCCGATTCAAAAGCCCTGGAGCCGGAAACGTCAGCCTGTGCCGGATCCCTGAGGATAACCACATGCTGAACCTTGCCGGTAAAACCGAGATCAGAGTCCATATCATCGTCAAGGGCCCTGAGGGCAATAAGATGCTTGGCGTTCACCGTTCCGCCGAACCACTCGTAAGAATCATCGCCGGAATAAGAAACCTGTACATAGTCAATCTGTGTTCCCCTGCCGACGCCACCCATGGTAAGGCCGTTAATCTCATTATTTGGAGAGAATGCAATACCGGGGAATTCGATCCTTACATAATTAAGGATACCTGAGTTATCATTATCATTTGGCGTAGCTCCGCCGCCAAAAACAGCTCCGAGTCCTCCTTCAATGATAGCAGTACCTCCGGGTACGTTAATGGCTGCATTGCCACAAATGACAACACCGCCCCAATCGCCGTAATCGCGACTTCCGGCAGCCTGGTTGGAAGTAAAAACAATGGGTTGGGCAGCAGTGCCCTGTGCAATAAGCTGGGCGCCTCTTTCTATGACAAGCGCTCCCTGATTGGTTTTGTCGCCACGGATGATGGTGCCTGCCTGTATGGTGAGCACAACTCCCGCTTTAACATACACCCAGCCATTCAGGAGATAAACATTTCCGGAGGTCCAGGTCTGGTTTGTGGTGATGTCTCCACCGGGAATTACGGTAGTGGTGGGAGGATACACTGCATTTTGCGGGTCAAATTCAGACCAGCCTGCAGTCCAGTCGGTACTTCCAAAAGCGCCGCAATAAGTTACCACATCGTAAAAAGGATCCTGAAGGTAAGAGTTGCTGAAAGATGCGGCGCCAAGCACCGGGGAGGTTCCTGATGACCAGGTCACATCCGAAGTGATGTTTCCTGCAGGAATGTTTACGGTCGTAGGGCTGTAAACAGCGTTCTGCGGGTCAAATTCGCTCCAGCCCGAAGTCCAGTCATCCGCGCCGATGGCACCAATGAAAGGTACATGATCAAAAAACGGATCATCAATGGTGTTCTGGCCTAATGTCCAGCTTAAACCTGCAACTACAAAGGTTGCCATTAATAGAATTTTTTTCATAAATAAATCAATTTTTAAAAAGTTTAACATGGTGTAAAAGTATCCTGTAAAGCCCGAAAGGATTTAGCCATAAGTTTAATTAAATATTAATTAATTGTTAGGAAATTTAAATTAATGTTAATATATAAAATACTGTTTTTCAGGAAAATAAGAATGCCTGTTTCTCAACAGGCATTCAATAATGGCAAGATATATATTGAGGTTAATTGGGTACCTGGGAGCTGGCCCCTGCATTGGGAACCCATACATCTACCTTGTCCTGGTTACTGCACTGACCGTCAACGCCGAAGTCGCCGGCAAGATATCCCGAAAGACCTACATCCACAGTCCAAACATTGATCTTATCACCGTTATTGGCATTGTTATCTCCGTTTCCATCGCCTCCAAACATGGCAAAAATACCCGGCTCAACTTCAACGTGAGCATTCACACCTCCGAATACCTGTCCTGCTCCTGCACTGAAATCATAAGTATAAAAATTGCCTGTTCCGGTAATCGGATTGTTATTGATGACCGGAAGATGATTCCTGTGGAAAACCACTATAAACAGTCCGTTGTCAATGGTGACATCAAACTCTGGAAGGCTAACACCGTCGACATCAACAATGCTTCCATCATATAAAAGGAAAAGCGCTTTTTTGGCTTCCGAGGTGGCGCTGGTGGCTGAACCGGCAGAGGCGGCGTCCCTGATTTCAACCAAAACCCAGTCTACCACTCCCAAAGGTATGGATGTCACACTTTCAGTACCGGAATAATACCAGAACGGGTTCGGATTTCCATAAAAAGGAAGCGAAGGATTAAAAGGCTGACTTAACGGAATATGTCCGCCATTCAGTAAATCGGTTTTCATCATGCCGCCCATCCCTGTCTGGTAGGGGCCTTCGAGGAAAACTTTGAGATCAAGGGTAATGGCAGGTGATGAAACAGAGCCATGAGTGTAAACAACAGGGATCAGGTTCAAGTCCCAGTCAACCACTTCACAATATCCCGGGAAAATAAGTGAACATGAACCTCCAAGATAAGTAAACTGTAAATCAAGAACTTTACCGTCATTAAAATTTACCCCGCTGGTACCCGGCGCTACCCATGAGAGGCCTACCTGAACAGGGCTTGTCATCCCGTTGGCTAACATTCCCGCCGCTTCAGGTGAAATATTGGTAATGCCGTTGAAAGTCAGCACGGCAGTGTCATACTGGATAAACAGGGATATGGCGCCAACATTCAACAGCCCTGAGAAGTTCAGGGGAACAAGAATGTCCTCACCCGGATTTGCAATAATGTTACTGAGGGACGCAGTCTGCGACCTGCCCGGTAAACCGATGGCAATTGCAATTATTACAAGGGACAGAATTTTTTTCATAATGTTGTAATTTTTTAATGGATGTATATTTTTTTTGAAGTATTAAAACCGTTCTTATTAAGTATGATCAGGTGTACTCCTTTGTTCAGGGTAACAGGAATGGATTCCCTGAAAAAAGTTTGATAAAAAGAGGAGTGTACAAGTCGGCCGGAAATGTCATAGATGCTAAGATTGAGGTTTTCCTGCGGCGCTGGCAGCTCAAAAAAGAGACAATCTGAAAATGCACTGATTTGCACATCCGCTGACGGAGCATGCTCTGTGATTCCGACGACATGTTCATAAACGTATCCATCAAAATAGGTCACTCCAATAGGATTCACCTCCCAGTCAACCACTTCGCACAATTCTGTAAACATCAATCCGGAACTTGCTCCTTTATAATAGAACTTAATGTCAAGCACAACGCCATCGGGAAAGTTTACACCCACGCCTGATGTAAGCCATGAAATTCCAACCACGTAATCATCGCCCTGCGGCAATGCGTTGGCCAGTGTTCCGGCAGCTTCGGGAATGAGGTTGGTAATCTCAATAAAATCCATCACAGTGGTGTCGAAGGCAATATAAAGCGTAATTGCACCGACATCAAGCAGCCCGTAAAACTTAAGGTGCACCAGCAAGGTGTCACCGGGATTGGCTTCCAAAGTGTCAAGGCGTATTTCCTGGGCTTTGGACAGGATTGGGATCGTAATCATTATACAAACGATTACATGAAGGAGGAGTAATTTCTTTTTCATACTTTTATTATTAAATTTTATGTTTACGCAACCAGGAGTAACAACCGGTCATTTAGTCAGGCAATATGATTTTTTGTGATACTGAGAATTTCCCATCGAACAGCCTGACAATGAATAAAGAGCCGCTTTGCCCATTGAATGAAATGACAGGGTTGTTTCCTGTATTTATTTCTTCATGAAGTATTCTTTTTCCGCTCAGGTCATACACCTCCACAGTGGCTCCATGTAATGAACGCGGACTGTTGATGAAGATCCGTCCGTTAAAACCATATATCTGAACACCGGCAAAGGCAGTTTCTTCTACCGAACTTACCGGTACGGAAAAATAGAGTAAAAACCGCTCATTGAAAACCCCGGCCTCAGAGGTAAAACTGTAAACCGAATCTGTTTTCATGTTCAGGGTATCCCCGGTTTCAATATCTTTAAGATAAACCGGTTTTCCATAAATTGAAAAATCAGACCTTATGATTTTATACTCTCCGGGATCCGGTATCATTATTCCGAGCGGAAGCGCCGAATCGGATACGGGAGCCGGAAAAACATTGATGGAAAGAGGAACATCCTGAGATGTAAAACTGTACATCTGAAGCGCATCATCCAAACCCTTGAGCTTATAAGCATCATATTGATTATCAAACTTTCCGGAAGCAGGTGACTTAAACTGAAAATAAGCCTGATCTTCGTGCATGCCGTTCGTCAAAATCATTTTCAGCATATTTTCCGGTTCTTTTTCTTCTTTATAAAAAGGCTGGTTATGGTGAATCCTTGCACCCTCAGGAATGGTTATCTGTGGGGAAACGCCATGGGCGATGACGAAGAAACCCTGCATGGAAGGGATGATTCCGTTTTCCAGCGAACCAATTTCACCGTTCCAGGAAACATATGAAACGCCGTTCCAAACGTAAACTGAGGCATCGACATGGGTTTTGGTCCAGCCGGCGCTATTCCAGGAAATGGCTGAAGTGAAAGGGTTTCCAATGAGATTGGCGCCTGCGGGAAAAAGGGTTCCGCCCGAAGTTGAAAAGCTGATAGCGGGGGTTACATCATTATTATGGATCAGCCCGCTGAATGAGTAAGTTTCGTCAGCAGGGGCCACAACCCTGTAACCTGTTCCCGCGATCAATTCATCGGACGCGCTGAGGTTTGTCCACTCCTGAGTCATCTCCTTGTATTTACTGATGATTGCAGCGCCCAGCGCTGCAGCAGTCTGACCCGTCGCCGGCGATGAAATAAGATGTGCCCTGTTTCCGTTGCCGGCAATGAATCGTTGAACACTTAGGTTTCCTGTGTTGATAATCTCTCCTGAAACAATAAGTGAACCCGTACCAATCGATGAAGAAAGGATGGAAAACGATCCGTTCACGATCAGGCTGTCAAAGATTGTAAGAAAAAATTCAGGCTGGATGCTGAGTGAGGCCCCCTGTTCCACTTTCATTTTATTGCATACGGCGCCGGAAAAGACATTGACCTCGCCTGATTCTATCAACGCATAGGTTGATGATCCCGGTATCCCGTTACTCCAATACTGCGGATCGCTCCAGTCGCCCGTACCGTTCCAGGCACTGTAAGCGGCGCCGGTGTTACCCGCAATGCTCCCATTGCTGTAAGTCATATTGATTACGTTTAGGTCCCAGTCCACAATTTCGCATATCAGGGTGAAGAAATTTAAAGGGCTTGTTCCATTATTATAAGTAAATCGCAGATCGAAAAATTTTCCGTCCGGGAAATCAACTCCGGAACTTCCGGGGGCCACCCATGAAATCCCGACTACCGTGCTGTCCATCATCACTGTAGCATTGGCAAGAGTACCTTCCGCTTCGGGAGCCAGATTGGTTATGTCGGTAAAAACGGCCACATCGTCATCGAAAACAATATACAAAGACACGGCTCCCACGTTGTCAAGCCCGGAAAATGACAAAGGAACAAGCGCTTGTTCTCCCGGAGCTGAAATCACATTTCCCAAAGTGGCGGTTTGCCCGAAGGAATTAAATGTGTTTGATACTGCAATAATCAAAAGGAAGCAGAATAAACAATTTCTCATAATGTAAGTTTTATTTGGCATTTTCTAAAATGTGTATGACACCCCCAGACTGAATTTGCTTCCAGGCCGGAATGACCTCATAACAAGTTCTTTTTCAATTGATTTGTCATTTATACCATCCTCATCTGTGTCAATTTCATAATTAACCGTTTGAATCAATTTCACAGGCTCATTCAGAATATCCTCGATCCCGCCCTTAATTTTAAAATGCTCCCCTAGTTGTTTTGTGAAAGCGAACTCAAGTAAATTCCTGGGCAATTCGTAAGTATGAGGTTCCTCAACGCCCACAAAAATGATCCTCTCCCCGATCACATTGAACAAAACGCTGGCCATGAAACCTTTGCTCCTGTTGTCGTAATACAAACCCGTGTTGATAATATAAGGGGATTGCCCCTGCATCGGTCGTTTGTCGTCTCTGATGTACTGCTTTTTCTCCTGCACTTCGCTCTGTATGTATGCTGCGTTGAAAATGAGGGTAAAATGTCGGAAATTCCGGAAAAAGGTGTTTGAATTGTCAAGGAAAGCAAATGTTTTTCTTATATCCACCTCAAGTCCATAATTTCTTGATTCTACAGCGTTTGCCGGCTGGAAAGTCCATTTTTCGGTGCTGCCCGGGATGAGTGTGTTTTCGATGGGATCAATAAACATTTTATAAAAGGCGCCAATGGTAACCATCTCACCGAAAGAAGGATACCATTCCAACCTGAGATCATAATTATGAATATACCCATTGGACAGAGAAGTGTCGTTTCCATAAACCTGGGCCTGAGTAATGAAATCATAATAGGAAAACGGGGCAATTTCCCTGAATTCAGGCCTGTTGATGGTAAGCCCGTATGAAGCGCGAATCTGTGTTTTCTCCGAAAGATCCCAGGTGAGATTAGCCGAAGGGAAGAAATTCAACGTATCAATAATCACATCCAGGCTGTCGGCTTCCGGATTGTCATAAAATCCCGACAATCTCTGCTTATTCCATTCCGCCCTCACCCCTGTATAAAGGTTCAATCGTGCACTGAAGGGCAACAGCAAACCAATGTAGCCTGCAACAAGTTGGTTTTCGCCCTTATATGAATCGGTTGCATTGGTTTTTTCATCCAGCAGGATACCGTAGGGATAATTGATATTGGCGTTGGAATAAATGCTGTCAATGGGTTTGATAAATTTCAGGGTATCATTGAATTCACTCGATTTTCCAACAACAAATCCAATGTTCCGGGCATTGAAATCCCTGTTTTTCACCTCTGTATATATGCCCGTTTTTATTTCCGGTGTGAAATCGCCGATATAGACTTTTTTCCTGAAGTTGGCTCCTGCATTCCATATTCGTTCTTCCAGGTCGAGAAACAGTCTTCCATTCAGCTCGGGATTGGCATCCGGATTAAACTGTGCCTCATACTGCCCATAAAATACACCTGAAGTATCCGAATCCTGGTTCCTGACGGTGTAAACACGTCTCACATCCGGATCCTTCCTGTTGGCATAAGCAAAACCCAATACCCAGTCGATGCCGCTGTCTTCATTAAACTCGTATTTCCCGGCAAGTTGTCCTGAGTAAGTAGTCCTGTTCATATAGCCAAGCTCATAGGATCTGACAAATCTTTCCCTGTAGAAATCAAATCCGTTTCTTTCTGTGTACACCGATCGTCCAATCTGGTTAAGTAAATTCCTGAATTCCAGCAACATTCCGTTTTTAAGCAGGAATGACCAGTTATGTAAAATCCCGACGGTAACGGAATTATCATACACATTGTCAGTGTATGTAAAATTTGTGTCGATGATCCCCAGGTTTTCGTTTATTCTGTATCTGGCAAGGTCAACCTCGTAAGAATTATGGTCGTTCCTGTAAATTATGGAAGTGATGTTTCCTGCTTCCAAATTTCGCAGTTTAAACCGGCGGTGAAATTCAATATCCAAAGCATGGTCGGTCGGGGCAGTTTTTCTGGATCCGGACCATATTTTATTGAAAGACCTACCCCACTTTTCGAGGTTAGCCCTTTTATTTGCCAGGATGGCCTGCATTTCTTCAGCAGGTAAACCAAGGTCAGCCCAGTCATGCCATTCTTCAATGTCATCTGTGCCAGGGAAACCATCAGGCAGCGAACGGGTACCATCATCAAAGCCAAGCCAGTCGGTTTTACCTCCCTCGTACATATAAAAATCACGGAAAGTGGTTTCCGGTCTGTATCCGGCTTTGTATCCCACAGTTACAGAATTTTTTTCGGGCAGATTTTTAGTATAAAGCTGAATGGCCGCACCCGCAAAATCAGCAGGTAATTCGGGTGCAGGGGTTTTATAAATCATCATGCGGTCCAAAGATGCGCTGGGAATCACATCAAAAGAAAAAGATTTCTTATCCGCCTCGGAACTGGGTGTTGAAGACCGGTTCAGCCAAACGGTATTATATCGGTCCATCAACCCTCTTACCACAACAAAACGATCATCAATAATGGTAACGCCGGGCACCCTCCGGATCACCTCCGCCGCATCTTTGTCAAGCGATCTGGCTATCTGCTCGCTGGTAATCCCGGTTACTGCAACATTGCTCACTTTGATGGAACTGATCATGGAAACCTCTGTATCTGTTTTCTTTCGTTCACTAACAGTAACCCCATCCAGCAACTGTGCGTCTTCTTCCAGCATAATGACCAAATCAGTGTTTTTTCCTGCAGCCACTTTTACGTTATCAAGGGTCAACGGCTTATAGGAAATATAGGATACTTCAAGTGTATAAGCGCCTGAATCCAATCCTTGAAGTTTAAACTTACCATCGATATCAGTTGAAACGCCCAGAGTGGTGCCTTTAACTATTATATTTGCACCGATAAGCGTTTCCCTTGTTTTTTTGTCCTGAATGATTCCGGAAACAGATCCTGTTTGCGCAACGATAAGCTGAACGGGAAGCATCCAGGAAATCAGGAAACACAATTTTAGTAACCTATTCATTTTGTGCATATTAAAAGAAACAGAAATGTTGATAAACATGGCGTCAAAGTAAAGGCTTAATATTCTCTTTCAATTTAAAGTAATCTTAAGTTAATTTGAATTTAAGGTTAACTATTCAACACCGAATTAATAAATATTTAATATGTGAATATATCAGTCAGGAAAATAATCAGCGGAGGGCAAACCGGCGTTGACCGGGCCGCCCTGGATTTTGCACTCAGGAATGGGATAATCTGTGGCGGGTGGTGCCCACGGGGAAGGAAAGCCGAAGACGGCACAATACCTGAAAAATATCCCCTCAACGAAACCGCTTCTGACAAATATCCCCCAAGAACAGAAGCGAATATAAAAGAAAGCGATGGCACATTGATACTGATGGCCGCAAAAATGGACAGTGGAACACTGCTTACCGTGAAGCTATGCAAAAAACACGAAAAACCTTATTTTTTGCAACATATCCCCGTTTCCGGGAATACCGGTGAATTGGAGGAATGGCTGATATCAAAAGGGATAGCTACATTAAACATTGCAGGGCCCAGGGAAAGCTTTGACCCCGGGATATACGGACTGGCTTTGGATTATCTGGAAACAGGGCTTCATCTCTTTATGCATAGGAATACCCAACACCCTTTATGGTCTTGATGATGTTCATGCCCACTTTCTCCCTGATCCTTCTGATATGAACATCAATGGTGCGATCGCCCACCACGACATCTTCGCCCCAGACATTGTTAAAAATCTCGTCCCGGGAAAAAACTTTTCTGGGATTTTTAGCCAGAAAAAGCAGCAGCTCAAACTCTTTTTTAGGCAGCACAATATCTCTGCCTTCACGGGTAACGATATATTTCTCCCTGTCAATAGTGAGTTCCTTCAGTTTTACGATATCCTCCCTTTCTTCCGGCCTGGCTGCCCTTTTTAAGAGGGCTTTCACCCTGTGTACCAAAACGTTCGGTCTGACAGGTTTCTTTATGTAATCATCAGCCCCGGCCTCAAAGCCGGCGATTTGAGAATAATCCTCACCCCTCGCACTCAGAAAAGCCACTACGGTTTCTTTCAGTTCTCCTATCTTTCTGAGCTCCTGACAGGTTTCTATTCCATCCATCCCGGGCATCATTACATCCAGTATAACCAACCGGGGCAATACTTCCTTTGCTTTTAAAATGGCGTCCGTTCCATTGTTCGAAACAAATACGTTGTAGCCGTTTCTTCGCAGGTTATAGGAAAGAAATTCCAGGATATCCGGATCGTCATCTACCAGCAAAATGGTTTCTTCCGCGTATTCCATTGTAAATAAATTACTTCGCGGGCAAAACTATTCAGCCATTCTTAATTGAATATAAAGGGAATATTAACAATTGATTAATTTACAGAAACCCTCATCATCCTGAAATTCCCTTTTATGTCTTTACGGATCAGGCACTTAGAAAATCCATATTCGCTGCAGAGCTGCATGATTTCTCCGACAAGGTATTGATTGATCTCAAAGTAATACACTCCGTTCTCCCGTAAATGGCTCTTTCCCCATTGGAAAACTGCGTTGTAAAACATCAGGGGGTTCTCATCGCTGACAAAAAGGGCCGGGTGTGGTTCGTAATCCAAAACGTTGCGTTTCATCTCACTTTTTTCCGACATCCTGACATACGGCGGATTACAGACCAGGACATCCAGATGTAACCCCTCTCTTATATTTTTGCCTAACAATATATTATGATGCACCAGTTCAACTTCCACTTTATGCTTATCAACATTTCCTGCAGCCACCGAAAGCGCTGCCTCTGAAACATCAGACCCCATAACCACTGACCCCGGCAGTTTTTTTTTCAAAGCTATTGCAATGCATCCGGAACCGGTTCCAATATCTAAAATTACAGGGCTGCTTGCCTTTTCCAAATCACCGGCAACCCATTCCACCAGCTCCTCTGTTTCGGGCCGGGGAATCAACACATCAGGGTTTACCTCAAATTCCATCCCGTAAAACCATGCTTTTCCGAGGATATACTGAACAGGGACAAACCTCTCCAACTGACCGACAGCATTAAGGATTTGTTTTGCTTTGACGGTTTCTACCGGAATGCCGGGTTCAGTCAGCCTTTTCGCCCGTGAAATATTCAGATACTCCCCGTAAAGTATGTTCAGCAAAGCGCCTGTTTCTGAGGCATCATACAATCCTGCCAGCCTTTTACGGCAATACCGGTCAAGTGATATAAAATCTGAGGGCAATCCCATCTGTCAGAAAAATAAATTTATCGTATTTTTGAACTTTGCACAAAATTACAAAATGAATTATGAAGGGCGACATTCTGATCATCGATGAGAATCATAAAAAAGCAGCAAAGGCTGTGGCAGAGATCATCCTGGAAGACATCAGGAAAACGGAAGGCATCTTTGTGATTACCGTTGCCGGCGAATCGGGGGCAGGCAAATCG
This sequence comes from Bacteroidales bacterium, assembly GCA_016927695.1. Taxonomy (GTDB): domain Bacteria; phylum Bacteroidota; class Bacteroidia; order Bacteroidales; family JAFGHD01; genus JAFGHD01. The sequence continues at coordinate 26,107 of JAFGME010000085.1, read as the reverse complement.
GAAACAGCGGCATCACTGGCAGAAATACTTCATCATCATAATATTGAAACTTACATTTTCCAGCAAGACGACTACTTTATCCTTCCCCCTGCATCGAATGCGGAAAAAAGGAGAAAAGATATCCGGTGGGTAGGGCCGCAGGAGGTTCGCATTGACCTGCTGGATCAGAACATCATGGCTGCCATGATGAAACCGGGCCCGGTGGAAAAGCCCATCGTGGATTTCAAAACCAACAGCATAAGCACAGAAACGATGGATCCGGATAAAATAAAAGCGCTCATCGCTGAAGGAACCTACACCACCTTGCTGGAAAACGTCCATTGCAGGGTGTTTATCGACAGGAACCGTTTTGACACGGCTGAATCACGGGCCAAAAGGGCAAGGGAGAAGCAGGATGAATTTCTTGAATCCATCCTTGCCATTGAACACAATATCATTTCAAAGCACAAAGACCTTGCGGACATCATCATCACCAGGGATTGGGAGGCTTTGAAAAACGAATAAACACTAATAAGGATGAAAAAATGGAATTTCAAACATATTGGCCTCCTCAGCACCCACGGTTATTTCGACCCTGTTCCCCAACTGGGCAGGACAGATACGGGGGGTCAGGTGGTTTATGTGCTTGAGCTTGCCAAGGCCATAGCGCGTCATGGCATCAAAGTCGACATCATAACAAGGTGGTTTGAAAAAGAGAAGGAGCCATACGATCCGGTGCCCGGACATCCTGCAGTTCATGTTGTGAGGATACCCTGCGGCCCGTGGGAATTCATACCCAAGGAATTCATCTATGATGTTCTGCCGGCCCTCAGAGACAATTTTCTCGACTACATCAGAAAAAACCAAATTGATTACGATCTGTTTCACGGTCATTATGTGGATGCTGGGATTGTCGCCATTGAAACGGCAAAAGAACTTGGCAAGCCTTCCTTCTTTACCGCCCATTCATTAGGTGCATGGAAAAGAGATCAGATGGGCGGAGACCCTGATGAAATGGAAAAAAACTTCAATTTCGGCCTCCGCATTGCCGAAGAACTGAGGATTTTCAGAACAGTGAATGCACAATCGCTTACCTCTGTGCTTCAGAAGGAAAAACTGAACACCCTCTATCCTTTTGATGCAGACAATATTGAGATCATCCCTCCGGGTGTGGATGTACACAGATATACCCTGCCCGGTCCGGGTTACAAAAAAGTGAAAACAGATTTACACGAGGATTACATTTTTTGCCTGAGCCGCATCGACACCAACAAAGGCCATGATCTGCTGCTGGAAGCTTTCGCAGATGTCGCAGGGCAAAACAAAACGGTGAGCCTGGTGATCGCCGGAGGGTCGCCCGAACCCAAACCCAGGGAAACTGAGGTTTTCAATATGATCCGGAAAATCATCGCACAGAAAAAACTGGAAGGAAGAGTGCAATTGATCGGATATGTACCGGATGACCTCATGGCCACGTATTACCGGCAATGCCTGTTTTTTGTGCTGCCGTCGATTTTTGAGCCATTCGGCATGACCTCCCAGGAGGCAATGGCCTGCGGAAAAACAGTGGTGGCTTCCAGGTTCGGCGGAATACGTAACGTAATCACTCACGGGGTAAACGGCCTGCTGGTGGACGTCAGAAACAAAAATGAGTTTACCGGCGCCATGCTGCAGATGATAAATGACCCGGAAAAAAGGGAAACCATTGGCCTCAATGCCAATAAGAATATCCTGGAGAATTTCAGTTGGGAAGCCATTGCCGGAAGGTTCCTGGATTTTTACAGCAAATACCTTGAGAGAAGATAACAAAACTAAGAATTGAACATTTTAAAAAGTTCAAACTCGTTGAATTTGACCTGAGAAAAACGGTTGTTTTAATTGGCCCGAACAATTCCGGTAAAACTTCGGTATTGCAAGCCCTTACTCTGTGGGATGCAGGTATGAAAAAGATAAGGGAACAATCACATTTGAAAAAAACCGGAACGAAACGTATTGGAATTGCCTTAAACAGAAAAGATTTACTCTCGCTTCCTGTATCTTCCGCTAAAAATATATGGCATCACCAATTCGTAAGGGAGATTGACAGAAAAAGCAACAGTCAGACTACTTCCAACATTCGAATAGCTATTACAGTTGAAGGATTTTGGTCCGGGAAAAAATGGTCAGGCGCCCTTGAATTCGACTATGCCAATCCGGAATCAATATACTGCAGGCCTCTGAGAATTGATGAAGAAGGACAGAACAGACATGAGATTGATGAAATAGCTTATAATCAGGGGATTGCTTATTTGCAACCCATGTCAGGACTGGCAACCCGGGAAGACAAACTTACCCCTGGCTCCATTGATGTCAGAATAGGAGAAGGAAAAACTGCAGACGTGCTGAGGAATATCTGCTATCAACTTATTAATCCTGAAAGGGATAAAGGAATCGATAAAGATGTTTCAGGGAAAAGATGGATGAAATTGAAGGACATTATTTTTCAAAAGTTCGGAATAAGTATTAATATGCCTGTTTTTATTCCCGAAACAGGCATCATTGAAATGTCATACGAGGAGAACGGACATGTATATGACCTGTCCAGCGGAGGAAGAGGTTTCCAGCAGACCCTTTTGTTATTGGGATATCTTTTCTCTTATCCCGGAATGACCCTACTCCTGGATGAGCCTGATGCTCATCTTGAAGTGATCAGGCAAAGAGAAACTTATGAGCTCATTAATGAGATTGCAGGATCACTTAATTCCCAGCTCATTATTGCCAGCCATTCAGAAGTTGTATTGAACCAGGCTGGCGGGCAAGACACCGTGGTTGCATTATTCGACGAAAACTGTATTCTCCTTAATAGCAGGCAGGTTTTGTCACAGTTCAGAAAAATACTGACGGAAACTGGCTGGGACAAGTACTATCTGGCAAAACTTAAAGGCCACATAGTCTTTCTGGAAGGCTCAACAGATCTAAAAATCTTAGTTGCTTTTGCCCGGAAACTTAAGCATCCTGTTCAGGAAATGCTGGAAAAATCAAATATTCAGTTTACCAGTGGAAACAAAACCGGGATCGCTGTAAATTTCTTTTATAGCCTGAAAAATATATTGCCGGATCTGTATGGCATTGCAATTTTTGACAGGCTTGAGCAAATTCCGGATGAAGCACAGGATTTGAAAATATTGCAATGGAAAAAAAAGGAAATAGAAAACTACTTTGCAAAGCCGGAAGTATTACTTAGATGGGCTGAAAATCAGGGTGAAGTAAACCTGTTTTACAATCCTGTTGAAATTATGGACAAGTGTATTAAAGAGAATACTGCGCCCGCCAATCTTAAAAACAGAAATTCCTCATGGTGGGATGACAATAAAATGTCGGATGATTACCTTTTCCAGATTTTTAACCAGTTTTACGAAGAGCTCAACATCCCGCAGGAATTATACAAAGGGCAATACTACAGCCTTGTTGACTTTATGGAAATCTCTGAAATTGATTCCGAAATAACAGAGAAACTTGATACCATTCATGATATTTTAATCAAACAAGTATGAAAGACTACTATAAAATCTTTTCAGAATCAGGAAACGCAGGGAAGAAGTCCGCCCTTTGCATCCTGACAGAAACCAAAGGCTCCTCTCCCCGCAAGGCAGGCACTAAAATGATCGTTTATGCTGATGGCACAATGGAAGGAACCATCGGCGGGGGCAGCTTTGAAATGGAAGTGCTTAAAGATGCAATGGATGTCATCCGGCAGGGGGTTCCTCAGAAGTTTTCATACAATCTGGAAGAAAACCTCGATATGCACTGCGGCGGGAAAGCCGAAGTATATATAGAACCTTCCAAAGCTTTAGATTACCTCTACATTTTCGGGGCAGGCCATGTCGGGAAGGCTTTGGGGAAATATGCCGCTGACTTTGGTTTCAATGTCACCTTTATTGATGCCCGCGAAACCGCCATTCAGGAAGTGGCCGCATCCGGCACAGGATATATTGCAGGAGATTATATTGACATGGCACGTGAAATTGATTTTCCGGAAAACTCTTATATAGTCATAGTAACGCCAAAACACGAATTCGATGAAAAAGTGCTGGCCATCTGTGCGAAAAAAAACTCAGCCTACCTCGGGATGATAGGCAGCAAAACCAAAGTGGAACTCGCCCGTAAAAGATTGCTTGAAAGCGGCGCTTTGACAGAGAAGGAAATTGATAGGGTGGATATGCCGATTGGAATAAAATTCAATGCCCATACACCCGAAGAAATATCCATCAGCATACTGGCCAGGATGATCGATGTGAGGAACAGCAGGCAGAAATGAAAAAAAATGTTGCCCATACCATAAGTTTTGTGCTTGATGACCAAATCGTCACCATTGATTTTGAAAAGCAGGGAATATCCCCCACCACAACAGTTTTAAATTATCTCAGGTCATTACACAGCCATAAAGGAGTGAAAGAGGGCTGTGCCGAAGGGGATTGCGGCGCATGCACCGTCGTTTTGGCTGAACCCGACGGCCAAAGGTTGAAATACAGGGCATTGAATTCCTGTCTTCTGTTTCTCCCTTCCCTGCATGGCAAACAGCTTATCACCGTTGAAAACCTTGCCTTTAGAAGCGGGAATGAAATCAGGCTGCATCCGGTCCAGCAGGCCATGGTGGAATACGATGGTAGCCAATGCGGATACTGCACTCCCGGCATTCTGATGTCAATGTTTGCTCTTTACAAAAGTCATTCTGAACCGTCAGAAGAAACGATCCGGCTGGCGCTCGCAGGCAATTTATGCAGGTGCACAGGTTACACTCCCATCCTGAGGGCAGCCCGGCAGGTATGCCGCGGAAACGGAAAGGACAGATTCTCTGACAGTGAAAGCGCAACCCTGGCAATGCTTATGCAAATACAGCATTCCGACATTTCCATCATCACATCCACACAAAAGTATTTCAAACCGTCATCTTTTTCATCAGCCTTCGATTTGATGGAGAAACACCCTGATTATGTGATTGTTAATGGTTCCACCGACATTGCGTTAAGACAAACCAAAAAATTCGAAAAACTGAACCCGGTCATCGATCTTTCCGGCATCAGGGAGTTAAAAACATATGTCAATACTCCGGAAGGCATTGAAATTGGCGCAGGCTTCCCTCTGGAAGACCTTATTGAAAAACCGGATGACCGTTTTTCAGCATTCAGCGAGATGCTGAAGGTTTTTGCATCAAAACAGATCAGGAACACGGCCACCCCGGGCGGCAACATCGGCACCGCCTCCCCCATCGGAGACACTTTGCCGTTGCTCATCGCTTATGGCGCTATGGTAAAGCTTGAGGGCAAAAAGTCCGGAAGAACCATCCCCCTGGAGAATTTCATTGCCGGCTACCGCCAAACAGCCCTGCAACCCGGAGAGATCATCAAAAGCATCATCCTCCCGGCCCCACAAAATGCAATGGTTCGGTTTTACAAGGTGTCCAACAGGAAAGATGTAGATATCTCTACGGTGAGCGCAGGCTTCAGTATGGAACTTTCAGCAGGCAAAATCACCGGTGTCTGCCTGGCATTCGGGGGCATGGCAGAAATGCCGCTAAGGGCAAAAGCAGCAGAGAATTATCTCCTGCACAGGGACTGGACTTCTGAAACTGTGGCCACCGCTGCGGAAATCATCAGGAACAGTTTTGCCCCCATTGCCGATGCCAGATCAGGGATCGAATACAGGAAAACGGTTGCAGGAAACCTGCTGATCAGGTTTTATGAAGAAACAAAAAACAACCATGCTCCCTCACGATAGCGCCATAACACACGTCACAGGTGAATCGGTTTATGTCAACGATATAAACATGGAAAGCAGGATGTTGCATGGTCACCTGGTATGCTCACAGCACGCCAGGGCCAGGATACTTTCTGTCGAAACCGAAGAAGCCGCTCATCTTGAAGGGGTGCTTGCCGTCATAACCCATGCCGGCATCCCGGGAAAAAACCAGATGGGACCTGTTTTTCAGGATGAGCCCTGCCTTGCCGCTGAGGAAACCGGTTTTATCGGTCAGCCGGTAGTCCTTATCGCTGCCACAAGCAAAGAAATTGCCCGTGAAGCCGAAAAGCTGATACATATCCTGTATGAACCGCTCGAAGCCGTAACCGACCTTGCGACGTCGATCAGGAAAGGAAACCGGCTGCATCCTCCAAGGCACATCGAATGTGGCAACATCGAAAAAGGTTTTGCCATATCGGACCATATTATTGAAGGCACCCTTGAAACCGGCGGACAGGAGCACTGGTATCTTGAAACCCAGTCCTGCATTGCCGTGCCCGGTGAAGGTCGCGAGATAAAAATTTTCAGCTCCACCCAGCATCCCTCCGAAACACAGTCCACAGTTGCTGCCGTATTAGGCATCCATAAAAATGAAGTGGAAGTGGAAGTGAAACGTATGGGAGGAGCCTTCGGAGGAAAGGAAACACAGGCAAACCATTATGCCGCTTATGCTGCGCTGCTGGCAACCCAAACCGGCAGACCGGTAAAAATACATCTTACACGTGACGAGGACCAGATCATCACCGGAAAAAGGCATCCCGCCTTCTCCCTGTACAAGGCGGGTTTCGACAGGCAGGGAAAACTGCTGGCTTTAGAGGTATTGCTCCACCTGGATGCAGGCTCATCATCCGACCTCACTATGGCCATTTTAGAGAGGGCTTTGTTTCATGCCGACAATGCCTATTTCATTCCCAATATGAGGGTGACGGGCCACACCTGGAAAACCAACAAGCCCTCCAACACTGCTTTCCGGGGCTTCGGCGGGCCGCAGGGAATGGCTGTCATTGAAAACATTATCGACGCTGTTGCCCGTTTTCTTGGAAAAGATGCGCTCGAAGTCAGAAAAATAAATTTCTACGGTACTAAAACCCGAAACATCACCCACTACGGCCAGATAATACAAAACAACAGGCTCCCTCTTCTCATTAAAAAGCTCACGGTGAGCTCCGGCTATCATCAAAGAAGGGCTGATATCCATCGTTTTAACAGCCTCCACCGGTATCACAAAAAAGGGATGGCCCTTACCCCTGTCAAATTCGGTATTTCTTTCACCACCACATTTCTGAACCAGGCCGGCGCCCTGATCAATATTTACACTGACGGCACTGTGATTGTCAGTCACGGAGGCACAGAGATGGGCCAGGGCCTTCATACCAAAATCCTGGGCATCGCCGCTTCCGAATTAGGGATTAACGAAAAACACATCAGGGTGGATGCCACCAATACTTCCAAAGTGCCAAACACCTCCGCCACGGCAGCTTCTTCAGGCAGCGACATGAATGGCATGGCCGTAAAGGATGCAGCAGAAAAACTGAAAACCCGGCTCATTCAGATAGCCGCCCCTTTGCTGGCATGCGAAAAAATTGAAAACATTGTTTTTCAAAACGATATGGTCTTCGATGTTCAAAAACCCGGCCTAAAAATCCGGTTCGCCGAATTGGTAAAGAAAGCCTACCTTGAACGGATCAGCCTCAGCGCGACCGGTTTTTACAAAACTCCCGGGATTTTTTTCGATAAGGATTCAGGCAAAGGCAACCCGTTCCACTATTTTGCCTTTGGAATGGCAGTTTCGGAAGTCCTGCTCGACACCCTCACCGGAAGTGTGAAAGTTCTCCGCACCGACATACTTCATGATGCAGGCAAATCACTGAATGAAAGGATTGACAGAGGCCAGACGGAGGGTGGTTTTATTCAGGGATTGGGATGGGTGACCACTGAAAATTTAAAGTATGATGAAAAAGGCAACCTGCTGAATCATTCACCTGACACTTATAAAATACCGACTATCAACGATATACCTGCTGATTTCAGGGTGGAATTCCTGAAAGATGTTCCCAATCCCAATACCGTCAGGCAAAGCAAAGCGGTGGGCGAACCGCCGTTTATGCTGGCATTGTCGGTTTGGCTCGCCATAAAAGATGCCATCTCCGCCACCTTCAATCACCAATATGAACCCCGGCTCCCTGTTCCCGCCACATGCGAAAATATTCTGCTGTGCTTAGAGGAATTGAAAGATAAGAAAGGGAGCAATTTAATCCCAAAAGGATAGTCCGCTTTTCCGTAAGTTTTATTGCAGGATGAAAAATATTTTCTATTTTTGCAACTCAGTCGCATTTATATGAAAACGTCGCTCAAAATTCTGGAAAAGTATAACCTGGTAAAAACACAGGCCAGGCTTGACATTCTTGACATTTTCACGGAAAAGTCTGCTGCCCTTTCTGAAGGTGAGATCGAGGATTCTCTCTGCGGCTCGTGCGACAGGGCCACCATATACCGCACCCTGAATCTTTTTACCCTCAAAGGGATTTTACATGAAATCGCCAACGGCAGTACCATCCGGAAATACACCCTGAAAAAAAAGCCCGAAAGACACCTGCATTTCGAATGCAACCTCTGTGGCGAAATCGTCTGCCTCACGGGCATCTCACTTCCTGACTACCGTCTTCCCGAAGGATTCACCGAACAGGAAGCCCATTTTTTAATCAAAGGAATATGCAAAGCATGTTATGAAGCATAAACATTTAATTCTCAAATCAATACATGGCTTTTTTGCCTTCACGGCGATAGGCATCCTCGCTGTGTTCATGCCGGGTTGCCGGAGCCATAGTCCCGTTCCGGACAAAAAGATGATCACCGTGAGTATCTTACCCCAGAAATACTTTGCCGAAAGGATCACCGGGGATGATTTCCAGATCAATGTGCTCATTCCCCCCGGGGCAGGCCCTGAAACATACGACCCCACCCCCCGGCAGATTGAGGAGCTGCACAGGTCAGCAGCTTATCTGAAATCAGGCTACCTGGAACTGGAAACCGGATGGCTCGAAAAAATCGCATCGGGCATACCCTCCTTAAAACTCATTGACACATCGGAAGGGGTTCCGCTGATCACCGAAGGCGGCAGCAACGACCATCACCATGGCATCGAGCCGCACATCTGGATGTCGGCCCGAAATGCAGTGATCATCTGCAATAATATGTACAATTTTTTTGTTTCGGAATTTCCGGAGCAGAGGGAAAAATATCACTCCAATTTTGAAACCCTCACAGAGGAGATCAACGCACTGGATAGCAGAACCGGAAAGCGGCTCTCCGAACACGGCCGGAAGAAATTCCTGATTTACCACCCCGCGCTCACCTACTATGCACGGGATTACGGTCTTGAACAGTTATCGCTTGAACACCACGGAAAAGAACCCTCTGCCGCACACCTGGCCCGGATCATTGATATGGTCAGGCAGGAAAAAATCGGTTCGCTTATGGTACAGAAGCAATTTGACAAATCAAAAGCCGGCATTGTCGCCAACGAAACCGGTATTTCCATCGTGCAGGTAGATCCCCTGGATTATGAATGGATGAAGCAATACGAATTGATCACAGACATCATTTGCGGAAAATAAAGGATATGAAAATGCCCCGGAAGCTGGTTGAACTGATACATGTGTATGCGGGATACGGATCAGAAGTGGTTCTTAAAAATGTCAATCTCGACATATTTGAAAATGATTTCATAGGTGTGATCGGCCCTAACGGCGGTGGGAAAACCACCCTGGTCAAGGTCATTACCGGGCTGCTGAAACCACAGAAGGGAACAGTAAAAACTTATCTGGGAGAAGGAGGTTCCGTCCAACCCATCGGTTATCTTCCGCAGGGAAGCTTTACTGACAAAAACTTTCCGATAAGTGTAGGTGAGGTTGTGCTTTCGGGTCTCACCACGAAAAAAAGCCTGACAGGAAGATACTCAGGGAATGACTTGACCCTGGCAGTTGAGGTTATGGAGAAAATGGGCATAAGTCACCTAAAGAAAAAAGCCGTGGGCGAGATTTCCGGCGGACAAAGGCAGAGGGTGATGCTTGCAAGGGCCATTATCTCCAATCCCGGCCTCCTGATCTTGGACGAGCCAAACACTTATGTTGACAATAAATTTGAGGGCGAACTGTATGAGCTTCTCCGTGTATTAAACCGGGAAATGGCCATCATCATTGTTTCCCATGATCTCGGAACCATTTCGACCTACATCAAAAGCATTGCCTGTGTCAATGTGGATATGCATTATCACAAATCCAACATCATTTCAGAGGAACAACTTGCAGCTTATAATTGCCCGATAAAGCTGATCACACACGGCGACGTCCCTCATACTGTGTTGAAAAAACATGAAAAACATGATCATCAGTGAATTGTTAGGATACGGTTTCATGCAACATGCCCTGGTAACCGCTTTGCTGACAAGCATTGTTTGTGGAATTATGGGCACCTATATCGTTACCAAAAGGCTTGTTTTCATCAGCGGGGGTATCACCCATGCTTCTTTCGGAGGGATCGGGATCGCTTACTTCCTGGGTTTCAATCCCTTATTGGGCGCAGCGGTGTTCAGCGTCTTGTCTGCCCTCGGCATTGAATGGCTCTCAAAAGAAAATCACAAAATAAGACCCGATTCTTCCATTGCCATATTCTGGTCGTTCGGGATGGCGGCAGGAGTCATTTTCATCTTTCTCACACCGGGCTATGCACCCAATCTTATTACATACCTCTTCGGAAGCATACTCACCGTTACCCTGACTGAAATATATGTACTGCTATTTCTGACGCTTATTATTTCAGGCTTTTTTATACTTTTCTACCGGATCATTCTTTCAGTGGCTTTCGATGAAGAATTTGCACGGACAAGGCAAATCCCCGTTGGCGCCATCAAGAATTTCCTGATGGCGCTCACAGCCCTTTCGATTATTATGAGCATACGGGTTGCAGGGATCATCCTGGTGATTTCGTTGCTTACCATTCCACAGGCTACGGCCAATATTTTTTACAGAAGTTTCAGAGCCATTCTTTTTGCTTCCATTGTCATTGGTTTTACCGGATGTTTGTCGGGAATTTTCCTGTCATATCTTTTCGACATACCTTCCGGCGCTTCCATTATTTTTGTGCTTGTGATCATTTTTATTCTGTCAGGTCTTTATAAGCAGATGCGCACGCGAATCCTTTTGAGGCCGCAGTTGTAGCACAGTATTTTTCGCAAACCCATTCAATAGCGGTATATTTGTCCTGCACTGATTTTTTTTACACATAAAAAAGTCGTTTTGCAATAATTGTATGTTAACGTTACCCGAACAGCACTGGATACGTCCATTGAATCAAGATATATGGATGCCCTGAAAAACAGGGATAAATAATTTGTCATCCCGAATGTAACCCTATTCAAATAAAAAAGTAAAAAATCATGTGATTATTAAAAGTTTTCTATCTTTGGATTGAAAAGGTAATTGTACATGATTATAAGGATGATTCGATACTTGTTAGCGGGAATAGCGTTGTTTGCATTTTCAGGTGCTTATAATCAGGAGCCGTTTTTCAGCCAGCCTTATAATTCGCCGGTTTTTTACAATCCTGCCAACCTTGGCATTTACAAGGGTCTCACTGCAAGGGTAACTTACAGGAATCAATGGCCCCAGTATTTCAGCGACATCAAGACGTATAACCTCACCCTTGACCTTGCGGAAAGATCCATCCCCGGCATCGGAGGCTTCGGGCTTATCGTGAACACCAATGATGAAGGCCCCGGTTTCATTAAAAGAACAACCATCGGCTTTGCCGCCACTTCAAGGATTAAGTTAAGCCGCTTCCTCACGTCCCATGTGGGGTTGACCGGATCGTACGTACAAAAATCCATCGGCGATTTCGGGGATTATATTTTCAGCGACCAGCTCGATGACCGGCACGGACTTATTTATGACCAATCCTCCTTCAATTATCTCCCGAATACAAAAACCGGCTATCCCGACCTTGCCATCGGCGGTATGGTGAATTATATGAAAAAAAACATCTCTGCCACAACAGGTCTTGCCATACATCATGTTTTTAAACCCGATGAATCCTTTTTGGGCCTTCCCACCCGTGTTCCAAGGAAATGGATCGGGCATGCAGAAATGGTGATCGGGCAGAAAAGAAGATCCAAAGGGGGATTTCTTTTCAATCCGTCAATTTTTTATGAATACCAGGGAGGATTCAGCACATACAATATCAGTTTTAATGCAGCCAAATCGGTTTTATATGCAGGGTTGACCTACCGGAACAAAGAAAGTGAGGTATATAACTTCAATGTACTCGTGATTATGGCCGGGGTGAAACTCCCTATCGGGGATGAACAGTCAAGGGTGCTGGTTGCATACAGCTACGATCTTACCCTCTCGGGCATGAAGGGAACCGGCGGAGCGCATGAGATACATCTGAACTTCGAATTCGACCGGATCAAACTCTTCAAGAGTAAATCGGTGTTCAGGGAAGACTACGATTACCCCGTATTCAACAAGCCGATACGTTTCTGAGGCATCTCTTTACACAGGATACGGACGACTAAATAAACACAGTTTTGTTTTTCCCCTTCAGACTTCCGAATGTTTTTTCCTTTTCACCTTTAGTTATAACTCATTTTTTGCGGTTTTCCGGCTAATCTGCTGTACCGAAGGAGCCGTCTGATCAATCCTGCAGGCAGCGTACCGACAAAGCGTTGGTCACCGTTTCCTCAAGGTGGCCCGACTGATCGCTGTCTTTGGAAAAACTCCGCTGCCAGGCTCCCATACTCGAGAAGAGAGTTGATGTCCACCAGCCCCCGTTTGTATAAAGGTTGCCGAAAGAGCCACCCATGCCCATACTGCCTCCCGGCAACCCGGTGAAACCATGAATGTTTGTGCCGTTGCCGGGCGTTCCCCATCCGCTGGCAGCTTTGAGGTTTTTGCCTACATCGTAGCCTCTCCAACCCATATTATCCCAAATGGGATGGCCAACATAATATTCGATATCGGCGTTTCCCTCTAATGTCTTCCATTCATCATCGGTGGGTATATGCCACCCTGCCGGGCAAATGCCCTGGACGCCCTGCATCATGGTGTATTGCATCACCTCGTCCCACTGGTAAAGTCCGCCATACAACGCACATTTGGCCGGATCGTCATTATAGCAGTATTTCTCGATCACCCCGTTATTTGACTGAGGGTTGATGCCATTGATCATCGACCCGATATTCAGGTTCTCTTTCATCCAGCATTGGTCGCCGATCAGAACTGTATTGTACACCTGTCCGCCATAGCTTACGGTAGGTACACCGGGGCAGGGTTCGCCCGGAATTATGCCCCCTGATGTGAGAAAATCGATCTGTGCACCGTAACTTGTGCCAAAACTATTAGTGGCATAAGCCCTAACATAATATGTGGTATTCGTATCCAGACCGGTAATATAGCTTGTAAAACTGCCGGTACCGGCTCCGTCCAGGGTGTGAGCGCCGGAAACGGACGGGTTTTGGGTTGTTCCCCAGCAAACACCCCTGGCAGTAACAGCAGAGTTTCCCTCGCCCGTTACAACGCCTCCGCAGGTAGCGGAAATCTCTGTGATATCCGTTATGCCGGATGTTGTTACGACAGGCAACTGTGGGGGCGGATCAGAAGCTTGTGCAATGAGTTGTTCATAATAGATCAGACCCGGGAAATGCTTGTCAAATATCACTTTACCGAACACCTTGGCTTTGGCGCCCGCCCCCAGGTCCAATCCTCCGTTCAGCGTCCACCAGGGAGTTGCAAACAAATCGGCATCCAGCCTGCTGAACAGTTTCAGATCAACATAGGGACCGATAATCCCATATATTTTAATGGTCAGTTCAGGCTTCAGGTAGGCCTCTGCGCCGGCGGAGAAAGTAAGTTCCGGCGGATCGAAATCAAATGACTTGTTAAAGTTTTTATAGGTTGACCATCCCGATCCTTTCAGATACTGAACCCCTGCATCAAAACTCAATGATTGGGCAAATGACGTTGTAATATCTGACTGGGCATACCCGCCGATTCCAGCTTTGATCTTCAGTACAGGCGTGAAAACAATGGGAATAGAGCCAATCCAAACAACAATGGTGTTAAAAGTGATCGTAAACAGGTTAACATCTTTTGTATAATTGTATTCCAAATCAGCGATCAATTCAATGTCAAGACTTTCCGAAGACTGGAAACCGCATTTGACCTTTTGCAATCCTTTAAAAAGTTTGTATTTGATGGATATCACCAATCCCCAGTTGCAACTGAATCCCCCTTCAAGTCTGATCTGGTCGCCGGTGGTTTGATGGTTGTTATCTCCGTCAAAAAGGATGGTATTGATTGTCCAGCTGAAATCAATGTCTTCGGCCTGCTTCACCTGGTCAGGGTTAAAGGCGATTCCCTCCTGATGGTATTCAATACTTTTGATATCGTCAAGGGTGAGTTCTTTTTCAAACTCCAACTCCCCGTTTTCAATCAGATCTTCCAGATCGGCATCCCCTGTTTCTATGATAATTATTCCGTTTTCTGTATGGATGCTGTTTATTCTCCTGAGTAAACCCTCACCTTCCGTAGATACAATGATATCGCCCACCTTAAGATTATCACCGTTGATGTTGCTGTTGAAATAGAGTGTCTGGTTGGAGGAGTCCATAGAGACAAAACTGCCCTGCCAGCTCTCAGGGCTGATCACTTTGGAGTCTTCGGAGATCACTGTTCCGGGATCTTCCTCCTCTTCCTGTTGTTGTTCATCCTTTTTACATCCGGATTGAAAAATCAGGATGCTGCAGGTAAGCAAACCCACGATCAAAAACAATAACTTCGTTGATTTCATGATGGTGGCAATTTTATTGTATCAGTATAAATCCTGTATTGAATTACCATAAATCCGCAATAAAGTTTGAACAACCTCTTATAAAACATTGGGTATAAGTACCATACACAATATTCAGAGGGTTGAAAAAGATCACCTGCTTTAGCGCTGCAAAGCAAACAAAGTAGTATTGATAACTTTTTTGGCATGAAATTACATAAAACATCAACTGAAGTCAACTTTTTGCGGGAATTTCTTTTGCCATCCAATGGATGAATTAATGGGGAGGTGTGTAAAGGGATCAAGGGTCGGGGCTAAGTTGCGGGCCGGCTCATTTACATTCAGTTACCTGATTTCCTATGTTTTCATGTTTAGGTTTCATTTCCTTAAGAACACACTGCAAGGCATGCAATATGAGCCGATGTTAGCAAAAGTCGCTCTATCTTATTTTCAATTTTGCAGGATCTTGTCTGCAGTCCCAAATTGTGACATTTCCAATTATTCTTGGTTTTATCCTATAAAAAATGGCATAGTCACTTACAAATAGGACTCTGATATTTTGATAGTCAGTCTTGGTTCCAATCTCTGAATGCCGTATTAATAAATTGATCGCAGTACCTAACTTTTTGTTTAGTTTTTGGCTGTAAATCTTATTCCCGTTTCGTTTATTATAAAAGTCTAGAATTTCGAATCGATCAATTTTTGCCTGGGCTGACCAAATTACTTTTCTTTTAGCCATTGTTCTATTTCTGTTTCCACTTGTTCGTTGGTAAAATATTCTCCCTTTTCAATTTGTTCAAGTCCAATTCTGATCTTCTTCTTTTGTTCTTCAGAGGTCTCATAAATGATAGATTCTGACTTTGTGTCAATAATCGTTTTTATTGCGTTAAGGAAAGACTCATCATCTATAGCCGCAATTTTGCGCATTAGGATATTTCTTAATTCAACAGTTGTCATTTTTTTGTTTTTGTTTTACAAAGATACGAAATACTCCTGCAAATTATTTTTTCAACAACGGAGATATAAACCTGCCTGCAGTTTACAAAAACAGCAATCAAAGCAACAAACCAGTGAGCTGCTGCGGGAAATATTTTGCAATCAACAGGGAAAGCGTTATTAAGCCCATGCTGATGTTTGCATTTGCAGCAAAAGGGGGAAAACCATAATAAAATAATGACAATTTCTTCCAAAAATCTCATATCTTTGCACCCATGGATACAACGATTCACAGAAATATCGCCATCAAGCTTTACAACCACTCCGGCCGCAGGCTTTTTGAATGCTGGATCACCTGACATTCATCCTGTATCTTTCCCAATAATCATTTCTTTTCTCCTGTTTTCAGTTCATTCGTCATAACAATCAATACAAGTGAAACACAGCGGTTTGATATTCAATATCCAGAGGTTTTCCCTGCACGATGGCCCGGGGATAAGAACTACGGTTTTCTTCCAGGGTTGCCCGCTGAATTGTTCCTGGTGCCACAATCCCGAAGGGAAACCTGCCGGAACTGAAAAAAAAGGGAATAAAACCATTGGCCAGGCTTACAGCACAGCCGACCTTCTTGAGATCATCCTGAAAGACAGGGATTTTTACGAAGAATCGGGCGGCGGGGTCACCTTCTCGGGCGGAGAGCCGCTTTCGCAATGGCAGTTCCTTTCGGAGATATCCGGCCAATGCAGAAAAAAAGGAATCCACACTGCCATCGACACTTCCGGTTATGCAGGAAAGGAGATCACAGCAGCAATAACCGGGAAAGCAGACCTTTTCCTCTATGACCTTAAACTCATCGATCCGGTTGACCACCTCAGGTACACCGGCGTCTCCTGCTTTGAAATACTGCAGAACCTGAAATTCCTCCTCTCAAAAGGGCAAAAACTCCGGCTGAGATTTCCGATGATCCCCGGCATTACCACCACAGAAAAGAATCTGTCGCTTATGGCGGAATTTGTCGGATCGCTGAAAGAAAACCCTCCCCTTGACCTCCTTCCCTGGCACAAACTTGCCGCGGCCAAACACAAACGGTCAGGAAGCATCAATGCAATGGAAGGAGTGAATGAAATGACAGAAGATGAGAAGATGGCCGTCAAAACTTTTTTCATTTCACATGGCATAAATGCCGCTATCATCTCATAATAACATCAACATGAACCGAAGAATTACAAAACTGCACAGCGAAAGCAAAAAAACAATGCCTTTCATCTCACACGAAAGGGCCGTGCTCCTCACCCGCTTTTACAACAGCGGGCAGGCCGGCGGACAAAGCATACCCGTGCAGAGAGCCCTGGCTTTCAAATACCTGCTTGAGAATAAGACACTTTACCTGGGAGAAGGTGAACTTATTGTAGGCGAGCGGGGACCCTCTCCCCAGGCAACGCCCACTTATCCCGAGATATGCCTTCATTCGGAGGAGGACCTGAACATATTGCACGACAGGGAAAAGATACCCTTTAAAGTGGGAAAAGAAGTCCGTAAAGTGTACGTTTCTGATATCAGGCCTTTCTGGACCGGCAAAACCATCAGGGAGAGGATATTCCGCGAAGCGCCTCAAAGCTGGAAAGACGCTTACGAAGCCGGCATCTTCACCGAATTTCTTGAACAGAGGGCGCCGGGACATACGGTGCTGGATGACAAGATATACAGAAAAGGGATGCTGGATTTCATCGCTGAGACGGATAAAAAGCTTCAGGATCTTGATTTTATTTATGATCCCGATGCCCCTGCAAAGAAAGCACAGCTCACAGCCATGAAGATCGCGGCCAAAGCGCTGATTTTATTTGCTGCAAGATATGCTGAAATGATCGGTCAAAAAGCAGAAAATGAAACCGATCCCATACGAAAAAAAGAACTGATGGATATGGCAGCGGTCTGCAGGCATGTCCCCGGCAATAAACCGCGTACCTTTCACGAAGCCCTGCAGTATTACTGGTTTGTGCATATCGGGGTCATCACTGAGCTGAATCCCTGGGATTCTTTCAATCCCGGCCGGATCGACCAACACCTGTACCCCTTCTTCAAAAAAGAAACGAAAGAAGGCACTTTGTCCGTCGAAAGGGCTAAAGAACTGTTGCAGGCTTTCTGGGTGAAGTTCAACAACCACCCTGCCCCTCCCAAAGTGGGCGTTACTGCCAAAGAAAGCAACACTTACACTGATTTCGCCCTCCTGAACCTGGGCGGAGTCACCACCGAAGGGAGAGATGCGGTGAACGACCTTACTTTCCTGATCCTTGATGTGATTGAGGAGATGAGGTTGCTGCAGCCCAGCTCCATGATACAGGTGAGCAAAAAAAACCCCGATGCTTTCATCAGGCGCGCTCTCAGGATCATCAAAACAGGTTACGGGCAGCCATCGGTGTTCAACACGGATGTCATCATACAGGAGCTGTTGCGACAGGGGAAAACCATTGAAGATGCCCGCAACGGCGGCGCCAGCGGTTGCGTTGAAACAGGCGCTTTCGGAAAGGAAGCATACATCCTGACCGGTTATTTCAACATCCCCAAAGCGCTGGAGATCACGCTGAACAATGGCACAGATCCCCGCACCGGCAAACTCATCGGCCTGCAAACGGGCAATCCTTCAGAATGTAACGATTTCGACAGTCTCCTGGTCGCCTTCTCGAAACAGATCCGGCATTTCATCAACATCAAGATCACCGGCAACAACATCATTGGCGACATTTACGCCAGGTATATGCCCGCTCCCTTCCTCTCCCTGCTTATCGACGACTGCATTGAAAACGCCAGGGATTATAACGCAGGTGGGGCAAGGTACAATACCAGTTATATACAGGGTGTCGGGATGGGCAGCATCACCGATGAACTTGCCGCGCTGAAGTTTCATGTTTTCGACAGGAAAAGCATCTCCATGAACGAATTTCTCGATGCCTTAGCCAACAATTTCAGGGATCATGAGGAGTTCAGGCAAATACTTCTGAACGAAACCCCGAAATACGGCAACGACGATGATTATGCCGACGACATCCTGAAACAGGTTTTTGAGATATATTATTCGGCAGTGGACGGCAAACCCGCTGCCCGCGGAGGCTTGCACAGGATAAACCTGCTGCCTACCACCTGTCATGTATATTTCGGGAGCGTCACCGGGGCCATGCCCGACGGCAGGAAAGCCGGGAAGCCTCTTTCGGAAGGCATTTCCCCGGTTCAGGGCGCCGACAGACAGGGGCCCACGGCGGTGATAAAATCGGCTTCAAAGATTGACCACCTGAGGACGGGAGGCACCCTTCTCAACCAGAAGTTCACCCCTTCCATTTTTGAAAGTGATAGCGGGATTGAAGGCATTAAAAACCTGATCAGGACCTATTTCCGTCTTGACGGCCACCACATTCAGTTCAATGTTATAGAAGCGGAAACCCTCCGGAAAGCTAAAAAAGAACCTGAAAACTACAGGGATCTCATTGTCAGGGTGGCCGGTTACAGCGATTATTTCACACATCTCACGGAAGAGCTTCAGGATGAGATCATTGCAAGAACAGAACACAGGGAAACCGCCGGATGATCTTTTTCCATTATTTTTGAAGCAAATATTTTGTTATGACGAAAATTCCGATTCGCTGCCTGCTCTATTGTTTTGCATTGCTTTTCACCTGTGCAGGGAGGGCCCAGAACAAGATGGCATTTCTTGTTGATACCAAAAACATTTCCAATGATACGGAACTGACTGCTGCCTTCGCGTTTTCAGGTTCGCTGAAGGGTTTCTCAACCGAAATCGTCACGTTTGAAGAAATCACAGGGAGCTCATCTTTAGCCGGCTTTGATGTTATCTGGTATCACGAACCCGACTCCGGCCGTTTGTTTAAAACGGGAAAAGCCATTGACGCGGTCAGAAGCTATTACGAAGGAGGGGGAAAAGTGTTGCTGAGCGGAGAGTCGGTCAGGTGGATCAACCTGATGAAGATCGAAAAAAATCAGGTACAGGCCCGGTCGAAAGAGCTGAAAGATGAGGGATATGGAAGGATGGCAGGGTTTCATGGCTTCAGGGAACATCCTGTATTCAAGGGGCTGAACGGCGGGGCATACATCCTCAAACCACCGCGCGACACCATCGTAAGACAGCTTGGCTTTTTTGGCGACCGCCTTCCGTCACAGGGCGATGTGGTGGCCGTTGACTGGGACTATATTTTTGTGAAGGAGGATTCCAGACTGATATTGAGTTACAGAAGCAAAGAAGGCATATTGCTGGCAGTGGGCGGATACATGTGTTTCAGCGCTTCCAATGTAAACAGGAAACACCTTGAGAAATTCACCTCCAACCTGTTTGAATGGCTGCATACCGGCAAGCCGGAAGGAAATCATTGGAGCTATGGCCCGCAGGCAGTAAAGGAGAAGACGTTTTCCCTTCATACCGTTCCTTACGAGTCGCCTGTGCCCTGGAATTTTGGTAAAGAACTTCCTGAAATCACGAAAAGTGAAGCAGGGGAGGAATACTGGGATGTGGCAGGGGAAGGGATTCTCGTCATGGGAAAACAAAAAGGCGGTATAGATGAAATATGGGCCCATCCCTTCATGGCTTTTCGTGACATAGATGCGGGTATCTCCACCGGCGGATCAGAAACCGTTACATGGTTAAAGGACCTCGTTCCCTCCCTCAGGATTACCCCGGCCTTTTTCCAGAGGACTTACACTCTGCGCGGGGGAACACTGACGGAGACCGTCATTGCAGATCACCAGATGGCCACCGCCACATTGCACTATGAATACACCGGAACAAAATCTGCCACACTTTTCATCAGGTACGGAAGCAACCTTCGGCTGATGTGGCCCTATTCAGAAAATGTACTGAAATCGCTGAACTTCTCATTTAACAAAGAAATCAATGGCATTACCCTGGCCGATGAGAGCCTCAGCTACGCCTGCATCATTGGTTCCAATAAACCGATTGAGGGTCACAGGGAAGGAAGGTTTTCCGCGGTCACTCCAAAGCCCCGCAGCGGTTCTCCGGGTGAATGGCAATTTGCTGCAGAACCATCGGATGAATTTATGGTGAAAGGTTGTTTCATGATCGCACTGCAGGAGAAAGACCGGGCCGATGTTATCATTGCAGGAAGCAGCTTAGGGATGAGTAACTGTGTGAAATCTTACGGGATGGTGATGAAAAAAGCAGACAAAGCCTTCGACCTGACCTATTACCGTCATCTTAACTTCATGAAAAACACCCTCAGCCTGGCAAGTCCTGATGTGGTTTTCAACCAGGGTTTTTCCTGGGCCATGCATGCTGCCGACCGCTTTTTCGTTCACACCCCCGGCTTAGGGGCATCCTTAACGGCAGGATATGCAACCACTGCCTCAGGCTGGGACGGCGGTCATAAAATCAACGGACGTCCAGGATATGCCTGGTATTTCGGAAGGGACGGCGTTTGGAGCGGTTTAGCGCTGCTTCATTACGGCGATTATGAAAAAGTGAAGTCGATGCTTGCGTTTTTCAATCGCTTCCAGGATCTGAACGGCAAAATTTTCCATGAAATCAGCACATCCGGGTTTGTGCATTATGACGCGGCTGATGCCACACCCCTTTATATCATCCTCGCCGGAAGATACCTGAAACACAGCGGCGACATTGATTTCATCAGGTTAACATGGCCCAACATCAGGGCTGCGCTGGATTTCTGTTTCTCCACCGACACCGATGGCGACCACCTGATCGAGAACACCAATACAGGACACGGATGGGTGGAGGGAGGAAGCCTCTTCGGTTCGCACACCTCGCTTTACCTTGCTTCCTGCTGGGCTGAAGCGCTCAGCGAGGCGGCATACATCGCAAAAGCCCTCAGAAACGGCAAAGATGCTGCCTATTATGCAAATGAAAGCGCAAAGGTGGACAGCATCATCGGAACAGATTTCTACAACGCCCAAACCGGTTCTTTCTATCACGGAAAATTCAGGGATGGGAGTTACCATCAGGAACCGACCATCATGCCTGCCATACCTATGCTCTTCGGACAACCGGACAGGAAACAAACCGGAAATGTTTTAGATAAACTTGCCGGCTTCGGGTTCTCCTCCGACTGGGGCTGCCGCATTGTGGAGGAAAGCAGTCCTCTGTTTAACCCCCGCGGTTATCATACGGGAAGCGTGTGGCCCCTTTTCACCGGATGGGCCTCCCTGGCTGAATACCGGTACGGCAATGCCATTCAGGGATTTACACATTTGTATAACAACCTGCTGATTCACCGGAACTGGGGTCTGGGTTTCACAGAAGAGGTTTTAAATGGCGAAAAATACGAGCCCTCCGGGGTATGCAGGCATCAGTGCTGGTCGGAAACCATGGTGATTCAACCTGTTATTGAAGGGATGCTCGGCCTGAAACCTGATGCAGTAAGGAATTACCTGGGTTTTGCACCCCAACTGCCCGCCGGATGGGATTCCATCCAGGTTAAGAATATCCGCACAGGAGAACACAGGATCGATTTTTCAATGAAAAGGACTGCCGACAGCATATTTTACGCTTTCAATCATAAAGGACAGGGTAATCTCGAAATAAAATTCTGCCCGCATAAGCTCCCCGGGATGAAACTAAACCATCTGCATTTTGCAGGCGACCGTATCGACACCCTGGTAATTCCTGAAGACACCCTTCATTTCTGGATACAAAAAAGCATCAGACTCAGCTACGCTTATGAGGGAGGAATTTCATTGCTGCCTTTGCATTATTATCCTTTGCCGGGCGACACCACCCAGGGCCCGAGGATCATTTCTGAGGAGTTCGAAAAGAATGTTTATGAGGCCGAAGTGCAGGGATTGCAGGGTACGGAAAACGTTTTTGAGCTTTACAGCGCGCGGCCGCTCAGCAAACTGGAGAACTGCAGCATTGCCGGAGATTATGAAAGAATAAACCATCTCAGGGTTGTTTTTGAAGCATCGGAAAACAAATATGTTTCAAAGTGGATAAGGATTCACTTTGAATAAATAATCCTGAAAGATTTGACAATGTTCCGAAAAGAAAGAGTGCAGACATAAGTCCCGGCGCAGCTTTCGGCTCCATTCAGGTCTTTTCCGTCCCAGAAAATGGAGAGATTTTCACCATCACCCACCATAACCCTCCGGAAAATTGTATTCCCTCCAAGGTCGGTGATCGTCAGGTCCACTGATCCGGGCGTGTAATTGCCAATGGTGATAGTAAGCCTTGTGGCAAAAGGATTTGGAAACAGTGAAACCTGAATTCCATCCGCTGAAAAACACTCCCACCCGACCGGCTGTTGAAACTCATAGGCGCCGATATCCACTGCCGGTCCCGAAAATCTTACATTCCCTGCGAGATCAAGTGGTGGCAGAGAGAGCCCGGTAGTGTCGGGTGTGCCGGCATCCAAACAGGGAGAATTGCCTTGTAAGGAATAAGGATGCAAACCAGAACCTGCAAATTTCGGGTCCAGCTCGATATTATCCTCGTAAACACCGATGAATCCTCCGGGCAGACCTCCCGTTCCCCCAAAGGCCTGTTCACCTCCCTGCACATCGCAATAATAGAACTCCGGCGCTGAGAAAGTATCCCAGATATACACCTGTCCGCCGCCGCCACCGCCATCCTGGTTGCCCCAGAGGATGCAGTTTTTAAATACCGAAAAACAACCCGAGTTGAAGTAAAGGCCTCCTCCCGCGCTGCTATAATTACCCGTCACAGTGTTGTTGGCAAAAAGTACGGTGGCTTCGATAAGGGCAATTCCACCGCCAAAAAACAGGGCCTGATTTCCATTCACCAGGTTGTTATCCAGAGGCTTTTCCCCATCTGACCGGAGAGCCACCAGGCCGCCGCCAATGGCGCTGTAATTATCAAAAAATATATTGTTTTCGATCACAGGGTCGGAATATTCAAAAGAGAGCCCCCCTCCCACTCCGGTGGAACTGTTGGCTTCGAAATGGCAGTTTCTGATCATGGCTTCCGAATATTCGAGGCACACCCCGCCGCCATAACCGTAAAGGGTGTCAAGACCGCAGACGTTATGATAAAAATCACAGTTTTCGACACAGATTGCGGCATCACGGGCATAAAGCCCTCCACCGTTCTTAAAGGCACGGTTGTTCTCAAAAGAGCAATTCATAAACTTCAGACGGTTGAACTCACGAACACAGGCTGCGCCACCGTACCAGTAAACAGAATCGGGGTCATAGGCTGCTTTCCCGAAGCTGAAATGGCAATGGGTAAACCGGGAGGAGTCATTTGCAGGACCAACATGATAAAACCATAACCCTCTCCATCCCCCGGCAGGTTCCCAGATGTCATGATACCCCGTGGTATCCTCCACCGTAAACCTGATGGCGCTTTGTGCTGTGCCATCAGCGCGCAGGGAGCCTTCCACTTCAAAAATATAATATCCCTGAAAAAGCACCAGGGCGCCGGCTTTTATCTCGAGCATTTCCCCAGAGGGTACTTTGATGTTTTTGGTCACGAATACAGTGTCCACATCCCATGTTCCTGACACATCCCCTGAGACGTAGATATGTGAGGCCGAAATGAAAGTGGCCTGAAACAAAGCAAAAAAAACAGAGATGAACCCGATTCTCATTTCAAACCCCTTAGCCTTCATTTTAAGTACATTCATCTTTTCATCCGTTTAAATTCATATTTGATTTACAGGGATGTAAAAATATTACTTTTTTCACACACCCGCCTGCAAAAGTGAAAACGGCTCATGCAACCCGGAGATAAACGCTGACATTTCTTTGATTCCTGTTTGAGCCATGCATTCAATTGATCTCCCAAAAAAGACTTCCCGGCCATTGTATTCTGAAGTCCGTCGAAAAACAACAACGGATATTCCTCCTCCCGCTAATTTTGTTTCATCAATCCACAGGAAAAGGTATTGAGATTTTTAAGATAACAAAATAAGCGTACAATGATAAAACAAATCTTCACCCTGATCATTTTGCTTTCTTCAATGATCACCCATGCCCAGGAAGATTTATCAGCCGGGGTAAGGATGGGAGACCTCTCAGGATTCAGTGTCAGAATCCGGGATCAAAACATGCTGGGCGCTGAAATCATTGGAGGATGGAGAGACGGGGGGTTTACACTCACAGGCCTGGTGCAGAGTTCCAGGTCACTGCATGCTGCCGGGATAAAGCAGTTGTTTTTTATCAGGGGCGGAGGAGCGCATGCCGGCTACACACAATGGGATGGCTACGATAACTTTGGCTGGTACGAAAATAATAACTCCTGCCACACCCCTTCTCCGGTGTTCGGTCTGGATGTTATGGCAGGAATTGAGTACCATGTAATTCACGTACCCCTGCAAATTTCCCTGGATTACAAACCGTATATGGAATTTTATAGTTTTCAGCCTGTAAGGGTTGACCTTTGGGACATTGGTTTATCGGTAAGATATGTGTTGAATCAAAAATAAATTTTACAATGATGAGAACAACAATTTTGATTTTGGTTTTTCTGGGGCTGATCTTTGGTACACAGGCCCAGGACAATGTAAAGCAGGAAGAAGGATACAAAACGATCTTCGGCAACGGAGAGGTGAGTCACGGCGGTTATGGCGGGATTTCAATCAATTACAGCCATATCGGCGACAACGACGCCATACTTGCAGGAGCGCGGGGGGCATGGATAGTGAACCACCGGTTGGGCATTGGCATTGGCGGGTACGGTTTCATCAACGACATGTCATTTAATGTGGATGATGAAGACGGGGACACCTTCCTGACAGGCGGCTACGGCGGACTTCTTCTGGAACCCGTCATAGCGCCCAATAATCCGGTGCATGTCAGCTTTCCGGTACTCATCGGAGCCGGGGGCATTGCCCTGGTAAGGGATTATTGCTCAGAGGACTACAACGGTTATCATGACTGCGAATATGGATACACCGAGGACTCTCATGCCTATTTTGTGATAGAACCCGGTGCAGAGATAGAGCTGAACCTGATCAAATACATGCGGATAGCTTTCGGCCTGTCGTACCGTTTCACTTCGGATGTTGTGCTGGCAAACACTTCGAAGACCGTGCTTTACGGACTTTCCGGCGGAATGACGCTGAAATTCGGGAAATTTTAAGGCTTTGCAGGCAAATAAAATTTTACTGCAAAATTTTTCTTGCATAGATTTGAGGTAAAGATTAATTTTGCCCCTCTTTGGATGGTTAAAAGTTGATAATGACGGAAATAAAAGATTGGCCATTACAAAGGAAAAGTAAAGTGATTGAGTTTTTTGAAATAGATAATACAGGTAGTTGCCTGGTTGATACGGAGCATTGAATGCAGGGGGGTGCCTGATTGATACAGAGCATTGAATGCAGGGGGGTGCCTGATTGATACAGTCCGCCTTCGTCCCGCCTGGGGCGGGACTTCGGCGGACGATGCGGGAGTAGCTCAGTTGGTAGCCCCGAGTGCTCGGGATCCCAGACTGAGGGGAACTTTAAAAAAGGATATTTTTATTGCGGGAGTAGCTCAGTTGGTAGCCCCGAGTGCTCGGGATCCCAGACTGAGGGGAATGATGAAAATATAATTGCGGGAGTAGCTCAGTTGGTAGTCCGCCAACCGGCGGATCCCCAAGCTGAGGGGAATGATG
>JAFGME010000084.1 GCA_016927695.1 Bacteroidales bacterium | reverse complement strand
CGATCTCGTCCCGGAGTTCCTTGACGCGGAATTCGCGCTCTATGGTAGCATCGTGAAATCGTTCCAGTTCGGCAACCCGTTCTTTCAGTTCTTTGGTTTTTTGTTCAACTTCTGATTCCAGGTTTTCTTTGAGTTTTCGGAGCTCGTCTTCGGCGTGCTTGCGTTCGGTGATGTCGGTGTGTGTTCCCACAATCCGGATGGCTTTTCCATTTTCATTAAAAATTGCTTCAGCCCTCGACAAAATATCCACCCAGTGTCCCTCTTTGTGCTTCATTTTAAACTCCATTACGAAGCGGTCAATTTGCTTCGAAATGAGTTTCTGCTGAAGATCCCATGATTTTTTAACATCCTCCGGATCGGTTGTATTTTCCCAAACTGAAAAATCATTCGGGAGTTCATCATCCTCATACCCTAACATTTTTTTCCAACCAGGTGAATAATAGATACCGTTGGTTTCAAGATTCCAGTCAAACAAGCCATCATTTGACGCCTTCATTGCCAGAACAAATCTTTCTTCGCTTTCACGCAGCGCTGCTTCCGCTTGCTTGCGTTTTGTAATATCTATGGAAAGAATGAAAGCTCCTTGCGGCACTGGTTGCAGCAAAAGGTCAAACCATGCGGTTGTGCCATCGGCATATTCAAAAAGATTTTCCAACTGATAAGGTACTCTTTCTGACAAACAATTTTTTATTTTCCTGAATAATTCTGTGCGTTCCATTTTGGGGAATACATCGATACAGCGTTTCCCCAGGAGTTCTTCTTTTGTCAATTTACTGTGCTCGGCAGCTTTTTTATTCAGATATTTATACTGCAGGTCAAATCCGATGACCTGGCAGCCTTCCATCATATTGTCCAACGTTGTCCTGAAACGCTCTTCGCTTTCCCTGAGTTCCTGTTCCGCGATCCGGTGTTTTTCCGTCATCCTGAGATCATGCAGGGCAAAGGCAATATCTCCTCCTACCTCTCTGAATAACTCCAGTTCCTTCTGATCTTCTATTAAATGCGGAGCAATGGCAGCGACAAGGATGCCATATATTTCATCATTATGTACTAACGGAATAGTAAGGCCGGCATTTTTCCCGTACAATTTTGAAAGAGGACAGTCCGGGCAATCTTCCGATGATTTTTTTGTGATGACGAGATCTTTTGTTTCGATTGCCCTTTTCACGCAATCCGGCGCAATCCCTTTATTAAGCATTTTTTGTATTGGTTCAAAACCGTCATCCAGTCCCTGCTGCGCCGTTTTAGTCCAGATTCCATTTTCGTCCCTTACGGCTATCCATGCGCTTGCATAGCCACGCGTTTCAAGCAATAAATTGCAGGTTTGCTGAATAAGGGCATCACCTCTTTTTTCTCTTACTATTAGCTGATTGATATTGCGGATTGCGCTCAGAACATCATTAAGATGTTTGATATGCATTTCATCTTTTTTCCTTTTTGAAATATTCTGAAACGACCCCTGCACTTTGATGATTCTGCCGTTTTCATCTTTCACTGCTCTGCCAATGGTCCGCACCCATACGCGTTTTCCTTTTGCAGTGATGATCTCCATCTCTTCATCGTATGGAATTCCTTTTTCGGCACAGGCGGTAAAAACCTGCGTGATCTTGTTCCGCCATTCAGGTGCGTAGAAATTGATACCTTCTTCCACAGGCGGCACATACCCATGCGGCACCTCATGAACATCTGCCACAACATCCGACCAGGTGCAAATATTATTTCTCAAATCAACGCTCCAGCCGCCGAACCGGGCAGTTTCACCGGCGATCCGCAGCAGCATCAGTTGAGATTTCAGTTCTTCTTCTGCTTTTTTTCTGGTTGTAATATCATGAAAAATTCCTTTCAGTTTGACCACCTTGCCATCCACAATCTGCGGCTCGCAAACCGTACGCGTCCAGAGATGTTTGCCTTTTGCTGTTATAAATCGAATTTCCAAATCGTATGGGTCTCCCTTTTCCAAGGCACGCTCAATCGCATCGGTGAGTTTGCCCTGGTCTTCAGGATGAAAAAAGTTGACGGCTTCCTGTAGGGGTGGTTTATATTCTAACGGCACTTCGTGCAGATGATACGTTTCTTCAGTCCAACTCACTTTTTTGGTTCGGGCATCCAACTCCCATCCGCCAACCCTGGCTATTTTTCCGGTCGCATTCAGTAAATTTTCGCTTTCCTGTAATTGCATTTCCGCCTGCTTGCGCTCTGTGATGTCGGTAACGATGTGTACAGCGCCACTAAACTCACCGGTTTTATCGAAAACAGGATCCACGGTGATACTGAACCAACCCTCGTCTATTTTTAAATCCATGGTTTCACGGCGCTTGCTCATTTTTGAGCGCAGAAAGGGACATTCCGGGATAGGCTCCGCGGTTCGGTGTGCAATCTCCCAGCAGTTCATACCAACCGGATCACCTTTCAACCTTGGGAAGATCTGCTGAGTCGCCTGGTTGGCACGTAGTACTTTTTGCTCTTTGTCCAATAGCCAAATGGCATCATTGGCTGAATCAAAGGTCTTTTGCCATTCGCGCAATGATTGGTCAAGCGCTTCTTCCACCTCTTTAAGTTCACTGATATCGCGGTGGGTTCCCACAAAACGCTTCGGAGCTCCTTGTTCATCCCATTCAACAATGATTCCTTTACCCTGGATCCATTGCCAGTCGCCTCGTTTTTTCCGGAACCTGAATTTGACATCAAAGCGGTCAATCTCCCCCTTCAGATGTTTTTCCGCTTCGTTCATCACATAATCCACATCACCGGTGTGAATGCGTTTTTGGAATTCTTCGAGATTATGTGGAAATTCATCCACATCATATCCCGACATCTGATAGTAACGGGGATCAAAAAAAACCGTATTTGTTCTCAAATCCCAATCCCACATGCCGTCATTTGCCGCCATCAGTATTTTGGAAAGCTTGTCTTCTCTTTCGCGCAGGGCTTCTTCTGTTTGTTGAAGTTCCTCATTGATTGCCTGATATTCTTCATTGTCGTTTGAAAGTTTTTGAATGATAGCGGCATGGCTGGATTCATCTTTCAATCCCAACGAAAAAATCAACGCCAGGTCCAGTTCTATTACTTTTTTGAATTGCAACAGTAATTTTTCGTTTTCAGCGCTGAATTGTCTTTCCTTGTTGTCGAGCACACATATCGTTCCAAAAGGAGTGTTGTCCGGGAAATTTATCGGATAACCGAGGTAGGCGATCATGCCCAGTTTTATATCGGGGTTTTTGTCCCAGTTCTTATCTTTCAGGGCATTGGGAATGTGGAGTTTTTTTCGCGTTTTGATTACCGTTTCGCAGTATAATCCGTACCAATGTTCTTTATCGCCCACCCTGTATGGATTGTTTTCGGTGTTACTGGAGGTGAAAACTTCCATCAATTCGTTTTCGGTTTTCATGATCAAAGCGGCGGGAACTTTTATAATACCTGCAATCAGGTCGGCTATTTCCTGCCATTTCTTTAAAAAGCCACCGGGAATTTTTTCAAATGAATTATTCATAATATTT
>JAFGME010000083.1 GCA_016927695.1 Bacteroidales bacterium | reverse complement strand
CCAGATCAACAACGGCGACAAGAACGATGTCTGGGCACCCCAGGCAGGCACAGGCGGTTACCTCTCAGGCGACTTCAACCTTGACGCCCAGGTGAACAACGGCGACAAGAACGACGTCTGGGCACCCAACACCGGGCTGGGGGGACAGGTGCCGGAGTAGAGTTAAAAGTGAAAAGTGAAAAGTTGAGGTGCTGAATGTCAAAGTGTTCGATGTTAATCAATATCTTTCGGGTTCCGGACAGGGGATTGTGATGATTTTTTAGTTTGTTGAGGCGTTGTATAAGCCTGAGAAGGAAGGAGTAGCGGAAGTATGGGTAATACCGAACACCAAACAGATAAACAACTCAACAGATAAACAGTATCGGTATTATTGGTAATACGAAACACCAGACAGATAAACAGTGAAGTTGAATCGTTGAAAATGAATTCGCTTCTGATGGCATTTGTCCCAACACCGGTTTTTCTTACCCGAAGGGAAAAAATATCAACGACTGTCCTTTACACCGGTAATGATTGATCTCCCGCAGGGAATCAGCAATACGGTAATGGTTACCATTAAAATACCGATACCGATTGAAAGATTATTTTCTTTCAGGTTACCATTATGACCAGGTATTTACACTAATATAACAGGCAAATTGTCTTCAACCCTGTCATTGACTCCTGCCCGATCCTCCATCACTTCATGTTTCTGCCGGGGAAAAACGGGTACGGGAATGAATAAGTCCGTGTGCAGGAAAACTGTCGTTGTAAACCGGTTTATCTGCATTCCTGTTATCTTTGGCTTCTAATCAGTTTTTCGAAGCCGGTTTGTCATTAAAAGCTATAATCCTGACCCTTTTAATCCTGGTTGCAGGGATTATTCCCCGACTAGTATCTCAGTCATCAGACCAGGGAAAAGATCAAAAGCAGTATGATCACCTCGTTCAATTGATACAACAGACCGGCGATTCATTAAATAAACTCGTGACTTTGATGGAATTGGATTCGAACCTGTCGAACACACAAAAAGCAAAACTCAATTTGGTCCGTTCAAAAATCCAGGTGTTGAACGAAATCATCGCTGTTCCCAGGCCTCCTATCGGGATGTCAACGGATACCACAGGCAGACTGGGCACTTTGCTTCAGGAAGCACAAATCATGATCGTACAGTCCAGGCCGGATGAGGGAATACCACTTCTCATGAAGTATCTGGAAGATACCGGTAACCCAGGTGATTCGGTGATATATGCCAGGATCTACCTTGCCGAGGCTTACAGGCAAAAACAGGAGTACGCCAAGGGCATCGGTATTATTAATAGTATCCTCAAATCCAGGGATATCAGTGTCGGCAACAGGGCTTTCGCGATGAACAGGCTGGCGGCACTCTACAACGAAATGCCTCCGGTTATTGACGGAAAACAAGATTCGGTTGTGAAGTATTCCCGGCTTTGCATAGCTGTTTCAGAAAAATATAATCTGACGGAATACCTTGCAGCCTCACAGAATGAGCTCGGGTGTGTTTACAAAAACAACGGAATCCTGGACACCGCTTTCATCCTGATATCAGAAGCAGCGAATAATTTTTTGTTATTGAAGAAGTACCCACAGGCTATTAATACATACATCAACCTGGCACGGGTATATTACTTCATGGGGATGAAGGAAAAATCGAAGGATATTCTGCTTAAAGCCCTGGAAATGGGGAGTATTGAGAAAAACAGGAATTTATTCCTCTATATTTATGGTTTTCTGTCAGATTTATATTCCGAACTGGGTGATTACAAAAGCGCTTTGGAGTATGCCAATACAGCCTCTGACCTTTTGAACCAGTTCTACCACGACCGGATCCAGCGCCAGATCAATGAAATGTCGGCCAAATACGACCTTCAGGAGAAAGAAGCCAGAATCAGGGAGGAGGAGCATAAGAGTAAAACCTACCGTATACAGAAAAACTACCTGATCCTGATCGCTCTGATCCTGACAGTATTAATGATGATCTTGGTTGTTTTGGTGCGCTTCAAGAGCAGAGCCTACAACAAGCTGGTAGCACAGAACCTGAAAGCCATAAAACTTGAAAGACAGGTTGAACAGTGCCTGATCAACCTGTCGGAAAATGATATCAAAGCACAAACCGGCCCAGATGGCCAGCACAATGAACTGGCCCTCAGATTTGAGAAATTCCTGGCCGAGGAAAAACCTTATCTATGGAGCGAGGTGAGCCTGGAAGAATTCTGTAAAAAGCTGAATACCAACCGCACTTACCTGTCCAATCTCATCAACGAAAGGTACATGATGGGATTTTACGACCTGATCTTTGAATACCGGATACGGGCGGCCATTGAATACCTCAACAATCCTGAATTCAGGCACCTTTCCGTTGAGGGTATAGGTGAGATGACCGGCTTCAAATCCAATTCAAATTTTCATAAAAGATTCAAAAATTTAGTTGGGATGACCCCGAACCAGTTCAGGGAACGGGCACTGAAGACCGGGCCGCATTCCCGGGCCTGATATTTTCAACCTTCATTGTGTCAGGTTGTTATATTCTTTTTTACCCATAGACAGTCTTTTTTACCCAGGGACAGTGCTGGATTTTGCTATTGGGAAATGAGCAATTAGTAATGTTTTCAATTTACTATTACTTTGACAAACAATATAATAGAAGTAATTTTGATTCACAGGCAGCCCGGTTTACGTGGGGGCGGTTCAATGTTTTGCATTACACGTGCAGGCGGGATAAATTTGTTCCATGCCTTGCTATAAAATCCACATCAAAGGGTCGGTATTCAAAACGGGATTCAGGTATTTTCTGAAAGAAAAAGCCGCTTTGAACGGCATTACAGGGAAAGTTTATTATGAGAACTTCTCTGCGGTAGGAATAACTGCTTCAGGAACTGAAGCTGGTTTGAAAAATTTTCTCGAATACTGTAGTATATGGAACAGATATTACCATATTGACCAGGTGGAAATTTCCGAAGTTCCCCCTGAAGAGTTTTCAACCTTTGAAGTAGTGGATGACATACAGGATATATTTTACGAATAGGGACCCAACAACAATAAACTTAAATTGACAATAATGATAAGGATCTTTTACCCGCTAATCATAGCAGTGCTTATGATAATGTGGATTTCAGCAAGGACACAAACCACCAAACATGATTCGACCTATCTTCCACAAATAAGCATTACATCGATAAACGGATTTGGCCCTTATGTGATCGGTACGGAAAGAAGCAATATGTTCATAGTGGATGATCTCCCACCAAAAACATCAAAGATCATCATGCGCATGATCGATGTGGACAGCAACCAGGTAAATTCTGCATTTGTAAAGGAAGGCAGTGAACTGATTGACGCTGTCTGGATGTTCGATTCCGACACAATGGGGCTGCCGCTTTCGCCATCTCTCGCCGTATTCATTAAATACCAGGGCGACAGTACAGCGGCATACAAGATACCTTACACGGTTTACCCTGATACTGTTCTAGTGAAATCTTCGGCCGGCTGGGGGCCTTTTGTATCAAACAATTACTCTCGTACAGATACTTCATGGCACAATGTACCGGAGACAATGAACACTTTTTCAGTCGGCAACCTGCCACCCAGGACAGAATCTGTCGAATTCAGGATTGTATCAAGGGATTCCACAGCCATCGATTCTTTATTTGTGAGTGCGGCGCCGGGTACATACCTTGATTCAGTTAGATACGAGAATGTCAGGATGGACCAGCTTCCCCTTTCTACCGATCATATGGATATCATTATCTGTTGCAATGGGGGCCCTGATGATGGGATTGCAATCCATAAATCCCTGTCTGTTATTCCGCAGAAACCCAGGCTGATCTGCAAAAACAATGGAAATACGCTCCAGGATTCCTTACCTGTTTTCATTCAGGATCAAACTTCGGGCAATGCTTTAATGATTGATATCGGCAAATATGCTGAAATACAAAACGGCCCGGGTCATTTCACTACTACCCAATATGGAGAAACATACTGCGGTCCTTTAAGTTTTGACATTATTTTCGGATCATTCACCATTGAAGCCTGGTTTAAATATAATTGGAGTAATATCTGGAATAAAACCGGCGATATGCTTGTAATGTCTATTGATTCGCTATGGGGGCTAAATTTTGATTTCGGGAATTACAGCACTACTGTCACTTTCATTTCATTTGCCGGCGGTTATCCTGCAGATCTTGCCTATGTAACCCATATTCCGGTACCTCAGGCTGATCAGTGGTTTCATCTGGCTTATACCCAGGAGCTTAATCCCAGTGGCCATCACCAGGTGAATATTTATATTAACGGGCAGCGTTTGAATGGAGTTAGTGTCAGGGAAGAAAACTTCGAGTATATTCAACAATATATCCCGTGGAATAAAAACATGAAAACCAAATCGCTGATCCTGGGACAGAAGAATACAGATGATCCCTCATTCCTTGCTGTAGTAAATGCCGTTGATGAAGTCAGGATATGGAATACTGCCCGTAGCGAAAATGATATAAAAAACAGCTATAAAAAGCAAGTGATTCAGGATGGTTCTTTGCATGGATACTGGAATTTCGATGACAGAAGGAACCGTCTTACAACGGTTTCCGACCTAAGTTACAACTCTAATATCGGAATCCTTAGGAATGGGGCATGCTTCATCCCACAAGATCCGGAAATTCAAGTCATTAATGACTCGATTTTAATTACTTCAAGCAATTTAATCACCGATTCCATAACTTTTGGATTTTACAGCAGAACAAATCAAATGGTCTACTCTGAAACCAGGCTTGCCAGTAACAGTGAATGTGTATTGAGTTATGATATATCCTCACTGCCCTATACCGTTGACAAATTAAAGGTAAGCGAATACTTTCAGGGGTGTACGGACAGCGGTTTTGTCACGGATTATTATTTGCATATCATTCCTCCCAGACCAATGGCTACCCCAAAATACAACTGGGGCTATTATTTTCAAAACGATGGAACACAAGGAGAAATAAAAAATTCCATCCTTATCTCAGGACTACCCGCAGATGCCGGCCAGGTAGAAATAGGACTGGAACTGAACGATGAGGTTTATAATCAGACAAGCTATACACAAAACAGTGTGCCATACTTATATTCCCTATGCTTAGATGGAAGCACCAACTATATTGAAACAAGCCAGAAAGTTGCTTCACCTGTCAATGGAACCATATCTTTATGGTTTAATACCACATCAAAAAAAGGAGGTAAAATCATCGGTTTCAGTGAGACACAAAATGGTGTCAACAGCACCAGGAACGACTTTGAATTATTGCTTGAACCCGATGGATCGCTCAGGTTCGTTTTTGGAATGGAATCCGGAACCTTTTACCTCTACGGCGAGCATGCCTACAATGATGGTGATTGGCATCTTGTTGAAGTGACTTTCGGCTCTTATTCAGGTACTTTATCAGTAGATGGCTCTCCGGTTGACAGGGTCTCCACCTGCCTGCTCCCCAGCTTCAACGGTTACTGGATAATCGGGAGAAACCACGCAAACAAACATCCGGAATACAAGTCATTGGCCGAGTACTTCGAAGGATCCCTGGCCGAAATTCATATCACAGAACAAGGTGCATCTGGTGTAGAGTTGCTGTATAAACTTGATGAAGGAATCGGCACACTCATTCACGACACAAAAGGGACCAACAACGGTGAATTGGTCGGGGAAAAACAACAGTGGAACAGCACGGGGAATAGAATCTCATCCCTGTTATGGGAATGCAATATGGTCGACAAATCACCGGGAGAATATACCTTGTTTGCAAGAATATTTTATCCCGGCAGTCCTGAAAACGGAGCATATTACCCTTTAGGAAAATTCTTCATCAGGAATCCTTTATATGAGGATTTTTCACTTGATTACTTTTTCAGCAGTGGAATCGGTTTCTTCAATGAAGGGGTGAGTTTAGTCAATTCTATTAAAATGGTTACCGATTTTACGATGAACGGTTCACCTGACTGGTTCGGCGATTTTATTACGGTCGTTTTCATGTCACCGGATCATACCGTTATTGAAGATTCAACCATTTATTACTATACGTGCCCAAGCACACAGCTTGAGTTTGATTTTGATATGGGAGATGCCCCGCCGGGAAGCTATTTGAATTTTCAGTTCGGATATATAACGGACATGTACGAACCATACATTATGACGTATTTTTCTTTTCCGGTTTACATCAACCAAATGATTTCCCCCACCGTAACCGGGAATTTCGGCCCTTTTATGCAGGCAATTGCTCCGGGCACCATGGCCCAGGAAAACACCTTTTCGATTTCAACCGAACATCTCGATGACCTGACGGGTGTTAAAGGGGTTTTTTATACGGAATATGGTGAACAAATCTGCCAGGTAAACGCCGTCAAACAGAATGATACTACATGGAATTTTTCTCAGGCTATGGGAGCGCTAAGTCCGCCACAGACAAAACTTGAGGTAGAGTATTATCTGAACAATGGGGCAAACCCTGCTTTGGTGGAGGGACCATATTTGATCAACATCCACAAGACCAGGCCCCGTTGGTTCGATTTTCTGGCAGACACCTCATTTCACAATATTTCCGAAACCGGCGACAGTATTACATTCTCGATAATAACCCCGTTTGAAGGCAATTTCCTGATCGATAATTCAGAATCGGTAACCATTCCGGGTATAGTACCCCTTATCGGCGGAACGTCCTGCACGATACAGACTCCGACCGCTGAAGCCTATCTTAAATACCATGTCTCCACAAACACTCTTTCGTTTGCCAAACCTCCCGATTTCTTTCAGAAAATCTTTAACCTCGGCGCCGGAACTGCTTCAACCTTCAGGTTCGGTTTCAATTATTCCCAGGATAATACTTACAGCCTTGATGAAAAGAACGATCTGATCGCAACGCAGAATTTCGCCATGGGCGGAAGCGCTACCACCGGTTTCAAGAAACTTGAAAACATTGCGGAAAAAGTGAAGCAAATCATCAGGTTTGCCAAAATACTTGATACCGAATCGGTAATCATTTCCCCAAGTTTCAGCCTGACTGCTGCAGGCGATTTCGAGTATGCTTCACGGCAACACCTGATAACAGACACACTTACAGGGCAATGGGGTTCTTTCGGCAACCTGGATGTAGATGCAAACCCGGCCCATCATCAGGCTTATACCAATAGTTCCTCCTACCGTTTCTATTCAGGCGCCATGGGCATTGAATTCTCTGTTGGGGCGCAACTCCTTGAAGGACTGGTTGAAGGCGACTTTGGACTTGACGGAAGATTTTTGCTGGGTTTTGGACATTCCTACAATACCATCCCCGTAAATAGGAAAAAACCCCTCCATTCCTTTGCATTCCAGACTTACGGCAGGTTCTATATAACTGTATTCTGGGGCTGGATAGAGCGCACCGTATGGGGGCCAAAGATGTTCTACAGCAAAACAATATGGGGGGATGACATGACCAATGCCTTTCCCCCCATGAAGAAGAAGAATTTTGAGATCATTGAGATCCCGGCGGATTCAACAATCGAAGGCCTCCTGACTTATGTTGAACCGGTGGGCGGGTACAGCAAACTGCCCATGCCCCATCCCCAGCAATCCGTGAAACTGCATAAAAACAACCGCACCTACACCTGGCTTGAGCCGGGAAATGAATTTGGGGAAAGGAATCTGAGGGTAAGAACCTACAATACTGAAAATGGATACTTTGGTGATCCTGCAACGGTAACCGGCAACAGAAATGCCATTTGCGAGCCCTCTGCAGATATGATCGACGGCAATACCCTGTTCCTTACATGGACCCAGAGCCGCCATGTTCCAGAGAGCCTGCAGGGGACAAAAATGCAGGGATTGCTCGAGAGTTTTGCACTTTCACTGGATATCTGGTATGCCATTTACGACCTGGAGAATCAATCTGCCATCATCATCGACAGGATCGACGATGATTTAGGCAGCCTGGTATCCGGCAGGGCGGAAGGCCGGCCCGACATCACCATCCTTTCCGACAGCAGGGTACTGGTTTCATGGCAGGTGGCCGATTTCACAAAACATGAATCGGATATCTGGTACTCCTTTATCGACAGAACAAACAACGGCTGGCATGCTTCCGAGCCCGCGATACTGAGCAAGGCGGAAGGGATTGAAACGAATGTGAAGGTTGAATCCCCCGGAGAAAATATAGCAGTAGCGGTCTGGTTAAATACAACGGACCCGCATCATGGCGCTACCGTTTTAATGAGTTCCATATTCAATGGCAGCTACTGGACGGCGCCTGAAAAGATACCACCTGCGAAAAGCGATGTTTACATCAATTATTTCGACATGGACTTTGAAAATGGACTGGGCGGCCTGGTTTGGACCGAATATGTTTCGGGGAAAAACGTGAACAACCATGAAGTGTTGAATTTATTACCCTGGGATCCGACCGGGAATGATTGGAGCAGTGAGGGCCCCGGAAACCTGCTGGTTGACTCAACGGCCCACATTCAGCTTCCGAGGATCTCGGTGGATCAGTCTGGAACCGCGGCAATATGCTGCAAGGTGGAGATACTGGGAGTAACTAACCCGAATGCACGTATCAGCCATGTTGAGCTATTCACCGGGAAACTGAACAACCTGAATGCCGGCTGGAACCGTTTGTCGGCAAGCAATATGGTATGCGACACAACTAAACAGGTCAGGGAAATGGAGATTTCTTTTGCAGGAACTGATACGCTGGTGATCCTTAATCATGAATTCATTATGTCAGCCACCAATATGGAATATGAACCGCTGAATGGACTGGTATTCGGAGATCCTTATATGAACCAGGTTCTTCGCACCGTGTATATCAACGAAGACGGAGATGTAGAAGATGTAAATGAGACCGCCCTTTTCCCCGATGGCAACGACACCATAGTCCACCATTCCGGAGTGGTACTCGGGCAGAACTATCCGAATCCATGTTCCTCTTATACGACATTTGAAATTTACCTGCCTTCCTCAAGCCATGTCAGGCTGGATTTACTCGATCTGAGTGGCCACAGTGTTGCTTTGCTTCTCAATCAGTTCTTGCCTGCAGGCCCTTATGAAATAATGCTTAATACCTCTTTGTTGAAGCAGGGAACCTATATCTGCCGCCTGGTAACAGACAATGAGATTAAAACGCGAAAAATGATAGTCGGAAAATAAAACCAAACAATAATTGAAAAAAACCTCGCCGTATGAATAATTTTTACCGGTACATATTATCCTTTGCTGTTTTATTTTTTACAGCAGGCCTGGCCATCGCAGGAAATAAAAGCAGTATTTCCGTTTCAGGAACAATCACATCCAACACAACCTGGACTGGTGTCGATACGATTCTTGTAACAGGCAATGTCACAATCAGTGACGGGGTAACGCTTACCATCAATCCGGGGATGAAAGTGGTTTTCCTGGGGCATTATTATATAAATGTCCAGGGAAGACTGCTCGCCATCGGTACTCCTGCCGATACAATAGTATTTACGGTTGCCGATACTGCGGGCTATCACAACCACAGCCATACCGGCTGGCGTGGGATCAGGATATGGGACACACCTGCCGGGAATGATTCAACCAAGCTTGTTTACTGCAGGCTTGAATATGGCAAGGACGTAGATACTCAGCGTGGCGGTGCAATCCTGATCACCGGTTTCAAAAAACTTCTGGTGAATCATTGCGAACTGCGTTATAACTATGCCAGCTTGCAAGGAGGTGCTGTCTTTATCTGGAGCGATGGAGGAGGCAGGATCATTAACAGTTACTTTCATCATAACTTTGCTGAATATGATGGAGGGGCCATTTTAAGCTGGCAGACCCTGGTTATGGAAAACAATGTCATAGCGAATAATTATACCGGTGGATGGGGAGGTGCAATATATGCGTTCGGGGGTGAATTTTCCCTTATCAATAATGCAATATATTACAATACGGCTGAACAGGGCGGCGGATTGTATTTGGGAACCTGCTCGAATTCTGTTATTTTAAACAACACCATCACCGGGAATTCCGCCAACAAGGGAGGAGGTATTTATAACTCGAATACTACTCCGGTATTAAAGAATTCAATTGTCTATGGAAACATGGCCTCAGAAGGTAAACAAATCTACCTGTTTGCGAATTTTTGTCATATTAATATCTATTACTGTGACATTGAAGGCGGAAGAAATAATGTGGCTGGTTCTTCTATGATACTTGCCTATGAGAACTGTATCGACGCTGATCCTTTTTTTACCGGAACCGGGAAACACCCGTATAGCATTGGGAATACCTCATTTTGCATCAATGCCGGTGATCCTGCTACCACAACAGCGGAGGCAGGACATTTTGATGCCGCCGGCAATCCCAGGATATTTAACGGATATGAAGATATTATTGACATCGGGGCATATGAATTCCAGGGAGACCCGAAACCGGTAGTTACTTCTCTTATTCCGGCAAACCTCGGGGCTTTTCTGGTCACAAATCCTGCACTTTCGATGACATTCAGCACCCCGGTGGTCGCAAACGGAGGGACCATCAAAATTTATAACACCAACAGTATTCTTTTTGAAGAATTCCTTTCCACAAATACCTCCATAGTTACCATTAATGGCAAAACCGTCTCCATCAATCCGGTTAAAGATTTTGTTGCCGGTGAAAGCTATTATATTCTTATTGATGATCAGGCATTCTGTCATGCCGGCGGACAATGTTTCAGCGGATTCTATGAGAATACGGACTGGAAGTTTGATATTGAGTCAATCTCAGGGTTTCCTGGAAAGGCTTTGAGTTTTGATGGCACCAACGACTACGTCGAGATAGCTGATATGGATTTTTTAGATCTGACTGTTAATTATACGTTTGAAGTCTGGATAAGGCCGCAAGGTTTCAGCAGCCTGGCGGGGATTTTGAGCAAATATCAGACCACCGGGGCTGAGGGTTACTTCGTGAGGATGTTGCAGACAGCCCCATATACAGGCATCAATTTCGATGGCATGTCCACTGCTTCCGGAATCCTGTCAGCGGGAGAATGGTATCACGTTGCTGCTGTCAATGACAACGGTGCACGGAGGCTTTATCTGAACGGAGAGTTACAGCAACTGACGGGGTCTGTCTCACCGGTAGTGGCAAACAGTGATCCTTTGAGGATCGGTGTGGATTATTCATCCCGGTATTTCAATGGTGATATTGATGAGGTACGCATCTGGAAGGTTGCACTGACTGCAGCACAGGTAAGAGAAAACATGCACCTCGCGCTCTCGGGGGATGAAACAGGCTTGGTGAGTTATTTCCAGTTCAATGGGGATCAGGGAACCATTGTAAAAGATCCGGTATCAGGAATAATCGGCACCATGCACAATATTACAGGAAATTACTGGGTTAAAGCCGAAATGCCTTTTGGGAAAGGCGTGGCTGCATTAAAGGAAGTGAGCTCAACGGGTAATGTTGTGTTCACCGGTACCGGATTCACCGCTGATTTCACAGCCAAGACCGGAACAGATATTTTTACCGTCAGCCGGATTGATACCCTGGCCAATGCAAATCCACTTACTGTAGACACAGTATATGATGCCCAGTATTGGGTTATAAACCAATATGGCAACGGAACGTTTACGGCGAATCTGAGTTTTACCGTTTCCGAAGATCTGACACCGGATGATGAATTGTACCCTGCCAATGTCAGGTTGTATGGCAGGCAGGCCATTAGTACAGGAGACTGGAACCTGATCAGACCGGCGGATGCCATCAATGCAGCTACAAATATAGCGGTATTCAACAACCTCAGTTCTTGTGGCCAGTTTATCCTTGGCAGGCATGAAGGGACAGCCCCCCTCAAAATCGTAAACTTTTCTCCTCAGGACAATGGAACCATGAATTCTACCGATAACCTTCAGATACAATTCAACGAAAAGGCAATGGAAGTCACCGGTAAATCAATTACAATGTACAGGTTCGACGGCCTGCTGATAGAAGAGTTTATCCTCCCCTCACCCAATGTGACAGGAACCAATACGAATATCATTACGATTGATCCAACAAATCCGCTTACCCTGGGTGAAGAATTTTATGTGCTTGTGGATAGCGGTGCATTTGAAAATTCTTTTGGCACTGCATTTTGCGGGATAAACGACCCGGAAACATGGAATTTCGCTGTCCTCGTTCAGGGGCACATAACAACAAATGCCATCTGGAAAGATACAGTGACGGTAATGGGTAATGTTACTCTGGATGCCGGAGTTACTCTGGTTATCCAACCAGGAACCCGTATTGAGTTCAACAGCTCCGCACAATTTGATATCAATGGAACCCTTCTGGCTGTCGGTTCAGCTGACAAGAAGATCACTTTTACGAAAAGAAGCGAATGCGATCCATGGCACAATATCAGATTCTGCCCAGTAAATCCACCCATTGATACTTCCAGGCTTATCCATTGCATCCTGGAATATGCTATCGGAAATCCCTGGCCCACTCAAGGTGGCCCCGTATTGGTGATGGGTACGAACAAACTGTTTATTTCATATTGTATTTTCAGATACAATGGACTAAAGGATGTCAGTATCGGAGCTCTTTGTTGCGCGGATACCGATTTTGAGATCAGAAACTGCATATTTCATGATAATGAGAGCATCTGGGGAGCTGCAGTATACCTGAATAATGCGAGTCTGCGCATTACCAACTGTGTCATGAGGGACAATATTGCAGGTAAATCAGGTGGGGCAATGTACATCGTTCATTGTCACCCTGAATTGACTAACACAACAATCGTCAACAATTCCGTCGACTCTCAGGATGCAGAAGATGGGGGAGGAATATACCTTGATATAAACTCAGGTCTGAGTGCAACTAATTGCATACTTTATGGAAACAAGGTTAAAAGTTCTCTCAATCAGTTATATATTGGTCAGGTGGGCAGCAGCCCTGATTTTTATTATTGCGATATTGAAGGCGGCAAAGAGGCTTTCAGCGGACCCGGAGCAGGTGAAAACTACATGGGAGATTACGAGCACAACCTCAATGCCGATCCTAAATTCTTTGGCTCGGGTGATTTCCCGTGCCAATTAACGATCTCGTCTCCATGTTACAATGGCGGGGATCCTGCATCCACATTTGCAACGGCAGGCTATTACGACTGTGCAGGGCATCCGAGGATACAGTGGGGGCGAATTGATATGGGTGCATATGAGCTCACTATTGAAGCTGACGATTTCCCGGGCCATGCACTATATTTCGATGGAACCACCGGATATGCAGATCTTGGAAACAGCACCGGGCTAAACTTATCAGATGAAATCACAGTGGAGGTATGGATAAAGCCTGATTCCATAAACCAGAACACCTTCATCCTGAACAAGGGAGCAATCGGACTACTGCATTGGGATGTTCAATATGAAACCTCAGCAGGACAAGGCATACAGATCAATATCCCGGGTATAGGCGCCAACTGGTGGGAATTCCAGTACAACATGATCTTCGGGAGGTGGTATCATGTGGCCTGGACAAGGGCTTCGGACGGAACATTAACAGCCTATATCAACGGGCAAATAGTCAGAAAAGGGCATTTCCCCGGAACCATGACGGTCAATACGGATCATCTGATCATTGCCGCGATCGATGGTTCGCAGAGGTACAAGGGAATAATTGACGAGGTCAGGATATCGGGTGTTGCGAGAACACCTGAGGAAATCAGGGAGAACATGTATCTGTCATGTCCTGAGTATAGTTTTGAATTTATCGCTTACTGGCAGTTCAATGAGGGCTCCGGTATCAATATTAATGATGTTACCGGGAGATATCCAGGCACCCTTCACTTCATGGATCAAACGAACTGGAAAAACTCAACCATTCCGTTCGGTCCGGGTAAAAGTCATGCACATGTAGTATCTGCCCCGGGCGTATATGATTTCTCTGATGCGGATATTTCAATCTGCTTCATCAACATTTCAAATACAGACACTGTGGTTGCCTGCAGGTTGGATATGGCCCCGAATATTCTGCCAGCCAATCTGCCCATTGTTTTTGATTCAAGTTATTGGAATATCAATGCATACGGACATGGTAATTTCAATTGCGATATCACTTTTACCATTAAAGGCCTCTTGACTATCGAAGATGAAACATTTCCGCACAGGATAAAACTATACACCAGAAAGAACACCAGTGATGAAGCCTGGGCTCTTATGACATCAGCGTGTGTTGTGGATGCAGCGAATCATAAGGTTACATTCAGCGGTATCAACAAGTCCGGACAGTTTATACTCGCAAAAGATATTGTTCCTGATGATTTTCCGGGCTATGCAATTGAATTTGACGGAGTGGATGATTATTTCAGTCTGGTTAACAGCGATTTCATCAGTATAGATACTGCATTTACAATTGAGCTGTGGTTCAAGCCACTGGATATGGCTGAGGGCTTCCATACCCTTGCCCGCCAGGGAAATTCATGGGAAATCAGGATATTTACAGATCCCAGTGTAGTTGTCCTTGAATTCGGAATTAACAACAACAACCTTTTCTCCAACTTTGTTACCCAACCCATTTCCTTTTTCAATCAATGGCATCATATTTCCTGCATTTATACCCACGCAGGCGGAAATAACCAGGTTAAGTTGTATTTTAATGGTGTGCCCGCTCAGTTTGAGGTATCCGAACCCATAAACGTCACAAGTGATATTGTGGTGTTCGGGGAGTACTTCAGGGGAATTATCGATGAATTCAGAATGTGGAATTCATCCCGTACACAAACTGAGATCAGGGAGAATACGCACCTG
Source organism: Bacteroidales bacterium (assembly GCA_016927695.1). Taxonomy (GTDB): domain Bacteria; phylum Bacteroidota; class Bacteroidia; order Bacteroidales; family JAFGHD01; genus JAFGHD01. The sequence continues at coordinate 8,870 of JAFGME010000083.1, read as the reverse complement.
ATCCTGCCCGGATTACATGCGAACCTGATCAGCTACCTGCAATTCAATGAAGGCAGCGGCCCCATCCTGTATGATGTTGCCTCGGATGCTGAAGCCTTGCTCATGAATATGGATTTCAGTACCTGCTGGGTAGCGTCATCCGTTCCTGCAGGCCCCGGCTACAGCAATACACAGGAGGAAACATACGGAATGGTTGATTTTCCGGAAACAGGGCTCTCGATCAATTACAACTGGAATGGCATGGCATCTGTCACTGTAACAAGGATTGATACGGTACCGAATATCTTGCCGGAAGGAATGCACAAGGTTTTTACATCACAGTATTGGGTTGTTAACCGCTTCGGAACCGGTAACTTCAATGCCGACCTCACTTTTAAAACAGATGAATATCTCAGCAATTACGATGTTGCGCATCCTGAGAATATTAAGCTTTTTGCCCGCGACAGCAACTCCGATCTGGAATGGTCTGTGATAAAGGCTGCCGTTTCGGTCGATCAGGTATCCAACTCGGTTACTTTTGAATCCATCGATGCTTTCAGCCAGTTCATAATCTGCAAGGAGGTAAGGATACCAGACAGGTTTCCCGGAACGGCCCTTGCCTTTGACGGTATGAACGACCATGTGAGCGGTACGGGCATTCCGGCCAGCCTTAAAGCTATCACCCTTGAAGCCTGGGTATACCACAACTCCCTTCCGGCTGAGGTGCAGCGGTATATTACCGTGGATCCTGAGGTGGCTGTGATCCGTTTCGATGGCACTTCATACGGGGGATACCACTCGCTCCATTTCTATATCAAAAGGCCCAACGGGAATATATGGGCGTTAAGGGCCGACAGTGTCCTTACCACATCCGAATGGATGCATGTGGCCGGAACATACGATGGCGAGTATATGAAGCTGTATTGCAACGGAGAACTTCTGGAAACCCTGCACCAGGATATGGGAATGTACCAGCCCAATGGAAATTATGGGTTCGGCAGCGGCAGTCTCGACGGACGGCTTGACGAAGTCCGCATCTGGAGTACAGCGCGAACCACAGAACAAATACGGGAGAGTATGCATATCTCCCTCACCGGGCTGGAACCCGGCCTCTTGAGCTACTGGCAGTGCAATGACGGAACGGGAATGGTTCTGAAGGACATTGTCTCCGGAAATGACGGTATACTTGTGAATATGGATCCATCCAACTGGATCCCCTCCACTGTCCCGTTCGGAGGCGGATTCAGCGATACTGAAATTGAAGTGAACGGAGTTGTTGAATTTGAAGGAACAGGCCTTTCCATGCTGTTCAGTGAACAGGGAGGGGCTGAAATAACTGTGAGCAGGATTGATACTTTACCCAATTTGAATCCTGAAATAGTTAAAACGTTTGACTCGCAATACTGGGTTGTACACCGTTATGGCAGCGGCACTTTCAATACGAACCTCACCTTTGCCACAAATGAAAACCTGATCCCGGAATATGAGGCCAATCCGGAGCTTGTCAGACTCTATACCCGGGGAAGTAACGCCGACACCAACTGGGTATTTCTGTCACAGGCCATCTCCGTTGACGCTTCCGAAAACAAGGCCACATTCAGCGGAATTGAAAATTTTTGCCAGTTCATTATCGGTTTTGATTCCAGGACGCCGGACACATATCCGGGCACTGCTCTCACCTTCACTGAACAAGGGGATTACATCACGGGAACAGGAATTGACTCTACAATTACAGCAGTTACGATTGAAGCATGGGTCAACCATACCTCATTGGGCGCCAACATACAGAGATATCTGACTATCAAACCTGAAGTCGCGGTTTTGCGCTACGATGGGATTGATGGTGGCGGGACACCGGCCCTGCATTTCTATATTAAAAAAGAAAATGGATCATTGTTTGGTATCCGTGCAGATAATGTGCTGCCGACAGAAGAATGGACGCACGTTGCCGGTACCTATGACGGAAATGAGATGAGACTGTACATGAACGGAACGATGCTGGTTTCAGAAACTCCGGCGGGAGGTTTGGCTGCACCTTCCGGAATTTATGATATCAGTGCCAGTGGTGAGACGTATAAAGGAAAAATGGATGAGGTTCGCTTATGGAATGTGGCCAAAACTGATGAAGAAATCAGGGAGAATATGCATATTTCACTGACAGGCCTGGAGCCTGGACTTTTGGGTTGCTGGCAGTTCAACGAGGGAACAGGCAACATCGCAAAGGATATTGTTTCCGGAAATGACGGAACCTTGAAAGACATGGATGAGTCTGCATGGATCAAATCCACCATTCCGTTTGGAGGCGGATTCAGCGATTCACAGATGGAAAAGACAGGAACTGTAAACTTTGACGGAACGGGTTTGTCAATGCTGTTCAATTCCCAGTCAGGAGCCGAAATTACCGTCAGCAGGATCGATACCATTCCAAACCTCGGACCCATGGCCGATACGGCATTTCACCGCCAATACTGGGCAGCGCACCGCTATGGGGCCGGAAGTTTCGATGCCGATTTTACCTTTACTGTTTCGGAAGACCTCACCGCCGGACATGAGGCCGATCCGTCACTTATCAGGCTCTATAGCCGCGGCAGCACATCCGATACCGGATGGGTGCTGCTCAAGGAAGCCAGCTCAGTGGATGCATCGGCAAACACGGCCACCTTCACCGGCATCAGTGATCTGAGCCAGTTCATCGTGGCAACGGATCATCCCGGAATCAGGGTCCGCCTAAAAGCATTTCTTGAAGGCCCGTTCAATGGAACAGGCATGAATGCATACCTCAATCCGGATCTGATTCCGCTTTCACAGCCTTACAATACGAGTCCATGGAATTATCAGGGGACAGAATCAGTACCATCCATCCCCGACAGCCAGATCGTTGACTGGGTACTGGTGGAACTTCGCGATACAACCCAAGCCGGCCTTGCAGGAAGTATAACATCCGTCGGGAAGCAGGCTGCATTCCTGTTTGGAGATGGCTCTGTGGTGAGCGCTGAAGGTCTTTTCCCGCTCAAATTCCATGTGACTACTCAGGATAGCCTTTTTGCCGTCATCTGGCACAGGAACCATCTGGGCATCATCTCGAATTTCGGTCTGGTTGAAACCAACGGCATATACACATACGATTTCTCCTCCGGTGAACATCAGGTGTATGATGGCGATAATGCCCATAAGCTCCTCGCACCCGGCATCTGGGGGATGATGTCGGGCGATGGAAATGCCGATTCGCAGGTCAATAACGGTGATAAGAATGAAGTCTGGGCCTTACAGGCAGGAAACAACGGCTATCTGAACGGCGACTTCAACATGGATTCACATGTAAATAACAGCGATAAAAACGAATGCTGGACTCCGAACTCGGGACGTGGTTGCCATGTGCCTCAATAAGCGACAAAATCTTCTCCAGTAAAACGGATTCGCCAGGAATGAAAATATACTTACCAGAACAACATGATGAATGATTTGATCAATGAAAAACCGTTGAATGACCTTCTCCTTTCTGATGATAATGAAAGAAGAATATTGGCTGCTCCAGGAAGCCGGTGGGGGGAGTTGATCCTCCCTGCCAGGGACGAGAACCCCCACAAATCCCACAGGGGGATGAAGATCCTTGCCGTCACCAGCTACCTTTACGGTTACCTCCTCCTGGAAGTCCTGAAAGAATGCGAGCGAAGATACCCTGACCGGTTGAACATTGTCGGTATGGTAACCGATGACCCGGTTAATACGGAGGCAAAGATATCCGCTAAAAAAAGGATCTGGAGATTGTACAACAGCAGTCAACAACTGAACCTGGAGAAGCATATGATCGAATCGGCATTATCATTTGGTGTACCATGTTATACCGGAGAGATCAAAACCTCCTTTTTCATGAAGCTGCTGAAACACTGGAATCCTGAAGCCATCCTGGTTTTTGTTTTCGGACAGTTTTTCAACAAAGAGATCATTGAATATGCTCCCTACGGCATTTACAATTTTCATCCGGCCGATCTTGCCAACCATTACGGGGCAGGACCACAGCCTTTCGAGGATATGATAGCCAGGCGTGCGGCAACTTCCAGACTGACGATCCATCATATTACCGAGGATGTGGATGCCGGCCATATTGTCGGACAGTCACCTCCGGTGAACATCAGGATGAAAGACGGAACCCTTACGAACGATGTGCTGCTGCTGGAAGATAAAATGACCGGCCCGGTGGAAAACATGACCGCAAAACTCATTTCGGAACTCATTACCAAAAAGGAATCAGGATCGATGGGAAAAACAGGGACGATCGACTTTGAGCAAAGTTTTTCCGACGATGAAAAAGTGTATCTCATGCGACCCATCGAATCGGAAAAACATATTAACGAACTCCCCGATTTATCAGATAAACTTAAGTTCTTTTGTTAAGATTTACCGGATGAGATTGTTGAACAGCAACAGCCTGGCCTTTAAACTGAGCCTTTACATCCTTACCGGAGTGATCCTGATTGTTATTGCCATCCTTTATTACAACTTTGGGGTATCGAGGCAGCTTGTGCTGAACCATGCCAGGGAGAATGCACGCAATCTTACAAATTCCACAGTAAGTAAAATCCAGAATGTTTTGCAGGTGACACAAAAGATACCTGAAAACCTTGCCTATATCATCGAAAACACATCATTCAGCGAAACGGATCTGAAAAGATTTCTGAAGATGGTGGTCGAGAACAACGATGAGATTTTCGGGAGTTGCGTTGCCTTTGAACCCTATGGGTTCTTCAGGGATTCGGCAGGGTATGCGCCATATTTTTACAAATCCGGCGATTCCGTTCTTTTCAAAAACCTCAATAATAAAGATTATGACTATCCGAATCAGGACTGGTACAATAACCCCAGACAGCATGGGCCGGTATGGAGCGAACCCTATTTCGATGAAGGAGGCGGCAACATCATCATGTCTACATTCAGTGTTCCTTTTTACGGCGGAGAAAAAAGGGACCCAGGATTCAGGGGGGTTGTAACTGCTGATATTTCTCTCAACCGTCTCGACAGCCTGATAAAAAGCGTGACCATATATGAAAGTGGCTATGCCTTCCTCCTCTCTGAAAAAGGGAGGGTCATTTCTCATCCGCATAAAGAATACATACTTAATGAAACCATTTTTAAATCGGCTGAGGAGCTGAACAAGCCGGAACTGGCAGTGATCGGCAACAGAATGGTGAATGGTGAAACCGGTTTCATCCCTTACCGTTCCCTGTCACTGAAAGGCAGATGCCGGATGTATTTTGCCCCGATACCTGTGAATAACTGGTCTATTGGTGTTATCTTTCCTGAGAAGGAACTTTTTGCCGAGCTGAACAATCTCGCCAAAAGACTTCTCATGATCGGCGGTTCAGGCATCATTTCACTCTTTCTGATGATTATCATCATCAGCCGCAGAATCACTTATCCTCTGCGAAACCTTGTAAAAGCCGCGCGCACCATAGGATCCGGTCATTTTGATGATCCGCTCCCTCAAATCCGGTCAAATGACGAGATTGCAAGACTGACAACATCTTTTGACCTGATGCGGCAGCAACTGAAGGAATATATGCTGAACCTGAGGGAAACGACCATTGCAAAAGAGAAAATAGAAAGCGAACTCAAAATCGCCCATGATATCCAGCAGGGGATCATCCCCAAGATATTCCCTCCCTTCCCACACCGGGATGATTTGGATATCTATGCCGTCCTTTGTCCGGCAAAGGAGGTCGGAGGAGATTTGTATGACTTTTTCTTCATTGATCTTGACAAACTGGCCTTTGCAGTTGGTGATGTTTCAGGAAAAGGAGTGCCATCCTCACTCTTGATGGCCATCACGATGACGCTGTTCAGGTCAAAAACATCAAAGGAACTTAAGCCCAATGATATTGTGGCAGGGATCAACAGGGAACTATGCAGGGAGAATGAAAATTCGATGTTTGTCACCTTCTTCCTGGGCATCATCGACCTGAAAACCGGAGTGATCAATTATTGCAATGCCGGACACAACTACCCGTATATTCTGCGGAACCAGGGAGATATTGAGTATCTGGACACAACCCACGGAACACCGCTTGGATTATTTACAGATACGGAATATCAGTCGGACGAAGTGACCCTCAGGGACCACGAGTTTATCATCCTGTACACAGACGGGATCACCGAAGCATTTGACAGTAAGGGGAAGCTTTTTGGCGAACAAAGGCTCAAAATGTCATTGGCTGATATTCAGGGCGAGATCTCCGTGGAAAAAATAACCACTACCCTGCTTGACAGGAACAGGGATTTTACCATGGGTACAGAACAGTCCGACGACATCACGATACTCGTTCTGTCATACCTCGGGCCCCATGCTTCTGCAGCATCCTCCCTGAGGGGAAAGCTGATCATAAAAAACTGCATTTCAGAGATTCCCAAAATCCTGGATTTAATAGATGCAATTGGCCAAAGATCTGATCTCGACCGGGAAATGGTTTTTGATGTAAAGGTTGCCGTTGAGGAGATCACTGCAAACATTATTCAGTATGCCTTTCAGGATGACAAAGAGCATCTGATTACCATCGATCTCAGTGTGGATTCTGACGAAATCCGGATTATTATTACGGATGATGGTAAGGAATTCAATCCCCTTTCGGCAACACCTCCTGAAGATTTTGATAAACCCCTTGAAAAAAGAGAAATCGGCGGATTGGGTATCCATCTGGTCAGAAATCTCATAGACATAATTCAATATCAAAGGCGCGATAACCTGAATGAACTGGTATTAATAAAAAATATTCAGAAAAAAGGTGAAATCAGTTAATGGCATATTAAGCAAAACAATCATATCATCAAAGAATTGAAGATCAACTACTCATAAAAACACTACATGGATAATCCACAACTTATTGCTGACATGATGCTGGATAAAGCATCAATCGCTGCAGGTGTTTTTCAGCAGTTCAGCCAGAATGAAACCGACTTAATTGTCGAAAAGGTATATAAAGCCGGATTCAATAACCGGGTCAGGCTGGCCAGGATGGCCCATGAAGAGACCGAATTGGGTGTCTGGCAACACAAGGTGATCAAAAATGTGGTGGCGAGCCTTCTGGTTTATGAAAACATAAAGGATATCAGAACGGTTGGTATCATCTCGGAAGACAGACATACCGGAATTGTAGAGATAGCGCAACCGCTCGGGCCGGTTTTTGCCATAATTCCGGTAACTAATCCAACTTCAACCATACTGTATAAGGTACTGATCAGCCTGAAAACACGCAACCCGGTCATTATCAGTGCCCACAGGAAGGCACAGGAATGTTGCAGGGAAACCGTCAGGATTTGTTATGAAGCAGCCTTGGATGCCGGCGCCCCTGATGACTGTATTCAGATCATAGATGAACATTCACGCGAACTGACCCATGCCATCATGTCCCATCCCAAACTGGCCCTGATCCTGGCTACAGGTGGAACAGGCCTGGTCAAGGCCGCATACAGTTCCGGAAATCCGGCTATTGGCGTAGGACCTGGAAATGTACCCGTTTTTATTGACAGAAGTGCAGACATTGAATTTGCTGCAGATAATGTGATCATGTCCAAGACATTTGATAACGGCACTATTTGTGCCAGCGAACAGTCCATCGTGGTGGAATCTGATATTTCCGGCAGGGTCAGGGAAGCATTTATCGCCAAAGGGTGCTATTTTCTGAACAATGACGAAAAAAGCAAACTGGAACAGGTTGTAGTAGACAGGGAAAAAGGATCAATGAATGGTGACATCGTCGGAAAATCCGCTGAATTCATTGCGGAAAAAGCTGGTATAACCATTCCATCAGGCACCAAAATAATGATTGCACTTCTCGAGGGTACCGGAAAGGGCAACCCCCTTTCCTACGAAATCCTCGCCCCGGTGCTGGGGTATTATGAGTGCAGCAGTTATCAGGAAGCAATAAAAACATGCATCGACCTGAACTACCTGGGTGGGATCGGTCATACTGCCAGCATATATGCAAATGACGAACAGCGGATCACTGAATTCGCAAGGATCATGAATGCCGGCCGGATTGTCGTCAACACCCCTTCGGCCCAGGGAGCCGTCGGCGGATTGTTCAACACATTGAACACATCATTTACTCTCGGATGCGGAACAGGCGGGAAAAACATCACTACCGAGAACATAACGGCTCAGCATCTCTTGAATATCCAGCGGGTCACTCGCCGGAGGCCCAACCAAAAATGGTGGGGCTTCAACGGTGAATATTTCCTCGACGAATCTTATGATGACGAAAAAATTGTGAAAGAATACCATAAAAACAGCTAACGATGATAACATTCGATTGGAACAACCGGGATAATGAACTCATCTGCAAACTGAGCGGAAAAATGAGTGCGGATATTTCTATCAGTGTGTTGAATATGATCCAGGCGAAGATCGACGAGTTTTCCACAGCCAAAAACGATATGGAATCTCTTAGAATAGCTTTTGACCTGGAACAAGTGGACTATATTGCTTCTTCCTTTATCAGGATTTGTGTGGCCACAGCCAAGCAGATGTCCCCGGGTAATTTCAGGATCATCAACACCTCGCCTCTGATTAAAAAGACATTCAAGATCGCAGGGCTGGATGAAGTGCTAAATGTTTCTTAGGTTATATCATCGGCTTTCCTGACCTTTGGAGGGATGTGGCGTTTGTGTTGCCAATCCGAGCACACCCGCCTGCATCCCGCAGGGCGGGACTCCGTCGGACAGGCCCGACTCCGGTTTCAAATGCCAGGTGCCGGAGTAGTCGCTTGGTGACTGGATAATCCGGTTGAAACGGGAAATGGACGCATTCCTTGTTAAAGACATTTCCTTAGGCGATTTGCAAATGTTTCAGACAACCACTGAGAGGCAGAGGTACAGACTTTTTTATCCTTTGCAGCTTG
>JAFGME010000082.1 GCA_016927695.1 Bacteroidales bacterium | reverse complement strand
TATTTCTCGCAAAGTCGCAATGTTTTATTTTTCCCGCAAAGACGCAGAGGCGCAAAGGTTTTTAATTTCCTGGCGTCTTGGCGACTTTGCGTGCAATTACAAATTGTTTACAATCCTGTCGCAATGTTTTATTTTTCCCGCAAAGACGCAGAGGCGCAAAGGTTTATTCCTGGCGTCTTGGCGCCTTTGCGTGCAATTATCATCGCAACATTTTATTTTTAAATAATGTATTATTGAAATCTCCAAAATTCTGTGTTTCTCTTTTAATCTCAATTAGTAAATCCTTCACTTAAACATCCAGTATCCTGGCCATCTCGTAAAGTACTTCAAGTCTTGGCTGTTGCCGGTTTTGCACATAAGAATTAACCATTGGAAATTAGATTTTTCAAACCACTAAAATATAAAATCAGTCTATGTGTCTCAATTAATAAGATAAAAATCAATCAAAAATTTATCAACAATCCACCTGAACACTTGTCGATGGTAGCGGGATTGAAGAATCGCAGACACATTCACCTGTTACCGATATATGTATATCTTTTCAAATCCGTTTGACGAAGAGCTTGAAATCTCATTTTCAGTTGCAGAAAAAATCAGTTTATTCGTCATTAGAAAAATCAGTTCACAAACCGGGCGAATAGTATTTTGTCGGCACATAAGCAACCTTCCCTTATCAACAAAGCTTTGCATTTATTATCTTTGATGCACTGTTTCACAAACTGCAAAAAACCGCGTTATGAAGATATTCACTGCAACCTCTCTATTGCTGATAAGCCTGCAATTCGCGGCAAATGCACAGCAGCACATTTTTACCAACGTGACCACGCAGGCAGGCATTTCAGGCCAGACTGGCCTTGGCCATTCGGTCGGCTGGTGCGACATTGATAACGACGGCGACCTTGACCTGGCTTTCTCCAACCAGGACGGATCCGGGTTCTGGCTTTACAGGAACGACGGGAACGGTTTCACCGACATCACCGCCTCTGCCGGTCTTTCAGGCCAGGGGGCCAACAAGATACTCTGGGCCGAAGTAACCCATGACACCTATACAGACCTGATTCTCAACAGCTATCTGTTCGAAAACAACGGAAACGGAACTTTCACCAACATCACTGGCGGTTCCGGCATTTCGGGAAAGCCTTATTCCGCTGCCGATTTCGACAAGGACGGATACAACGACCTGCTGAGGTTAAGTCCGGATGCAGCCATTCTGTTTAATAACGGCGACAACACCTTTACTGCCTCTGTCATCGAAGGAACCTCCTACTGGGTTACAACCTGTCTGGATTACGACCTTGACGGTTGGACCGATATCTACCTGGGAACTTATGGAACCTCCGCCAACAAGCTTTACAGGAATTTGGGGAATAGCTCTTTTGAAGACGTTACTGCGGCTGCCAACGCAACCTACAATGACGCCGCACACGGACTCGCTTCCGGCGATTGCAACAACGATGGTTTCCCCGATCTGTACATCGGGAGCTATGGCAACCTGAGCTGCAGACTGCTCCTGAACCAGGGCGACGGCACCTTTACAGATGCCACATCATCTTCGGGAACAGCAGGACACAACGACACCCGGACCGTGTCCTTCACTGATTACAACAACGACGGCCGGCTCGATATTTTTTCCTCCCACCACGATTTCTATACTTACAGCAACACCCTGTTGCGGAATAACGGCGACGGCACCTTCACCAACGTGGCGGTGCAGATGGGCCTTTCGGGGCAGTTCATAGGCGACTATTTCGGAGTGGGATGGGCCGATTATAACAACGACGGGGCGACAGACCTTTTTGCAGCCGGGCATATTGATAAATACAGGCTGTTCAGAAACGATAATTGTCCGGGAAATTACCTCAACATCAATCTGGTCGGAAACCTGTCGACCTTTAATGCGGTCGGTTCTTGTGTAAAGGTTTACGCCGGAGGCAGTTGTATAACCCGCTGGGTTCATGGAGGAGAGGGCAGGCATGATTTCCACAGCTTTAACCTGGAATTCGGGCTGGGCGGGAACGCCACTGTTGACAGCCTCATCGTATATTGGACCAGTGGTCTGACAGACAAAATCTACAACCCGGCCATCAACCAGCACCTTACCATTACCGAGGGTGTTTCTCCCCTGTATGTATCTGTTACAGCCTCTTCCACCACCCTCTGCCAGAACGACACCGTTCAGTTGCAAGCAATTGCCGGCGGGGGCAGCGGCAATTACAGTTACCAGTGGTCGCCGACGGAAGGGCTGTCGGATCCCGGTTCAGCAGATCCATTGGCCATACCGGATGTAACAACCACCTACACCTGCCTGGTGGATGACGGGAATGCAAGCGTTTCCGACAGCATCACCCTTACGGTTTTCCCGGCGCCGGGGGTTGAGATTCTGGCTTCGCCCGGCGACACTGTGTGTATTTATGAAACGATCCTCCTTGACGCAGGTGAAGGATTTGTTTCGTACCTGTGGCAGGATGGTTCCGGATATCAGACATACATGGCAACGAACAGTTCAGGTCCATCGGGCGGACTGCAGGAGTATCGGGTAAAAGTCACGGATACCAATGATTGCAAAGGAACGGATACGATCCAGGTGTATTTCGATCCCTGTGTTGGGGTAAATAAGAGCGAACTGAACCTGAATCCCAAATTTACCTTTTTCCCAAATCCTGCGCGGGGTTCCGTTACTTTCTTCATGCCTGTCACATCCAGTGTTCAAGTTGTGCAGATAGTGGATTCCTCCGGGAGGGTGGTTAAATCCAAAAAGGTCAAGGGTGAGGAAAAAGCCGGATTTGCACTTGTAACCTCATCGCTGGCGCCGGGGGTTTATTTCGTCAGGATAAAGGGCAAGCCGGGTGGAGTGAGGAAGCTGGTTATCTTATGAAGACGGCAAGAAGGAAAAAGAAATTATCCTGACTTTTTGTAAGCTGTCAATACCTGAATTACTTTGGAGTTTTTAGCTTTTTGAGCTCAAAACCCGTTCTTTACAGGTGCATTGTTGAGTTGAACCTGAGGGAAAATCAGAGCAACTGGGTCAATGAGCGATGCCTTCCGGGCAAGCACTGCGCACACTCTTTTTGCATGGGCCCATTCCGGATAGTAAACCAACCCACGTTTCTTACTGCGGTATCTGACATTTATAGCCTGAGTCGGGTACCTGACCTCCCAAACCTGTGTTCGGGATCCACACATCATTCTTGTCGCCGTTGTTCACCTGGGCGTCTAAGTTGAAGTCGCCCGAGAGGTAGCCACCCGTGCCGGCCTGGGTTGCCCAGACATCGTTCTTGTCGCCGTTGTTGACCTGGCTGTCGGCGTTGCCGTCGGCGCCAATCATGCCCCAGATGCCGGGGGCAAGCTCCTTGTGGGCGTTGCTGCCGCCATACACCTGGGCAGGCCCTGCAGTGAAATCATAACTGTAAACACCGCCTGCTTCAATCAGCGGATTGGCAGACATAATGCCGAGATGGTTGCGGTGCCATAGGACTGCGAATAAGGAGTTAACAGGCGAGCAGTTGAATAAGGGAAGAGCAGAGCCATCAGTGCCTACGATGGAGCCGTCTTTGAGCAGGAAGGCTGCCTGTTGAGCCACGATGGCGGCTGAGCCTGCCGAAGCCGCATCGGGGGCATCGCGAAGTTCTACCAAAATCCAGTCGACCACATCGGCACTGGGCATGGAGGCAACGGCCTCGGTTCCCGCATAGTTCCAAGGGGCGGTATTGTAAGGCTGGGATAAAGGAATATTTCCACCGGAATTTAAATCCGTGGCCATTTCGAGGGCTTCGTAAGGGCCTTCGAGGAAGACCATCAGATCGAGAATTATTCCGGAAATGGAAACAGCAACAGGCTGCTGAAAACCCTGGGTTAGAACATGGGTTCCGTCAGAGAAGGTTTCCGTAATGGTTTCTCCAAGTGTCCAGCTCAGGGAGGCAGTGGCATTCCCGCTGTAATTTCCCGCATTTGCCACGACATAAGGCGAGCATATTTGCCCATCCAGAACAAATGGGACTATGGACAAAAAAAATACATAAACTGATCTCATTATTTTCATTTTTTTCGTTAATGTTTATTGATGTTTTTCAAGCAATTCCAACCTGGCTCTGATTTCATTGTTTTCTTTCTCCAGTTTTATTATGATTCCCTGTTGCTCCTGAACAGCTTTTACAAGCGGCACAACGAATTCGGCATAGGAGATGCTATAGTATTTCAGATCCCCTTCCGGAGCTCTCACACCACTGAAGTCGTATCCTGATTTCAAAGCTGCTTCTTCAACTTCCTGAGCAATAAAGCCACTGTGTTTGATGTTTTCCACATCATATTTTTCAGGATACTCGCTCTGATCCTCCACACCGATCAGGTCATCGATCTTATCTTTATCCAGGAAATAAGTAACAGGCCGCAGGGCAAGAATAAAACCGAGGCCTCCGACATCCTCATGGACATTGTTTTTCACCCTTTCATCAGAAACATTATGCCATGAAGAATAACCGCCAATCCAGGTCACGCTGCTGTTTCCAAGAACGATCATGTTGCTTGAACCGACCTGTGCATCAAAACCTATGGCTGTTGAATTGTTATGGTTTATTCCGGTGAACAATGCATTATGACCTATGGCAGTATTGTAACTTCCCGAAGTATTGGAGAAAAGTGAATTACATCCAAAGGCGGTATTACAATCACCAGCAGCATTATTATAAAGTGAATATGCTGCATTTGCCGTATTGCAATCACCATCCGAATTGTTATAAAGGGACCGGTAGCCCGTGGCCGTGTTCGTGCTTCCCTTGGTATTGGTCATCAAAGCCTTGGAACCCAGTGCAGTGTTTTCGCGGGCCATGGCAGAAGTCGTTGCGCCCAGCCCGTTTAAATACATGGCAGAATCCCCGACAGCAACAAGGTTTTTTTCATCAATCGCATGATACAGGGCGCCTGCCCCGACACCTACATTTGAGTATCCCGATTCATTCGAATATAGCGCAGCGTATCCCATTGAAGTATTGTTATCGCCTGTTGTATTATGAAAAAGGGCGTAACCGCCGGCGGATGTATTCTTATTGCCCGTGGAGTTATTGACCATCGACTGTGTACCGGTGGCCGAATTAAACGAACCCGTCGTATTGGAATACAATGACGCAAAACCGCTTGCCGTATTGTAATTTCCGGAAGTATTGCTGTACAGGGAGTTATATCCAACAGAACTGTTATTGGAGCCAATAGTGTTCAAATACAAGGCTTTTGATCCTATTGCAGTGTTATTTACAGAGTGGCATGGCTGGGATGCACCGAATCCATTGTAGTACATCGCTGAATCGCCAATGGCAACAAGATTGCTTTTATTTGTTGAATGATGTAGTGTTTTTGAACCGACCGCCACATTGGAATAACCGCTTATATTGTTCATCAGGGAAAGCTGGCCGTAAGCAATATTATCCGATCCTGTGGTATTGTAAAACAATGCTTCATATCCTGATGCAATGTTGTAGTTGCCGCTGGTATTGGAATACAGCGCCAGCGCTCCGCAAGCGGTATTTCTGATACCGGTGGTATTGGCATACATGGAATAATAGCCATAAGCCGTGTTGTGGTCGCCGTATGTATTTGTATTTCCGGAATAATAGCCGACAAATACATTGCGGTTATCCGAAAGGTCATCATGTGCCCCTGCTTCTTCCCCGATAAACACCGAATGGCCTGTTCCGGTCTGCCAGATATTGCCGCTCACATCAAGTTTTGCCCCTGGATTTGTCGTACCTATACCTGTATTGCCACTCACTCCTGAGTAGAGATCATCACCTGCAACAACCCAGTCTCCATCGTCCATTGCAACAGGATTCTCCCACATCGCATTTCCCAGCCCGTCAGAAGTGAGGACTTTTCCGGGACCCTGGTTGCCATCATTGATTCGAATGTGGCCGATGATATGAAGCGGGGCCTGGGGATTGGTTTCACCTATCCCCACATTGCCATTCTGTCTTACAGTCAGCCTCTCCGTTCCGGTGGTGATCACAGCAACTGAATTAACATACGGGCTTGCGATGCCCGAGTTCTCCGACCCGGCTCCAAAACGAAACGATGGATCGCTCGTTGTTCCGTAACCGGCCAGCACCTGTTCTTCGGCCCTGATATTACCATTTACGGTAAGCTTCTGATCCGGGAAACCGTTGTTTATGCCCACATTGCCATCGTTATTGACCGATATTCCTTCATTGTCGCCATCGTTGGATATCCTGTGGCCATTCATCGCAATATTCTGTATGGCATTATGATCCCCAAGATTATCCCCGGACAGGGAAATCTGGGTATCCACGTATAACTTGGTAGCCGCGTCGTTGGCATCAATGGGGGATACCACATTGGTGATAAGGAAATTGTTCATGTCAAGGTCTTCCGTGGCTGTGTGATCTCCGAGATCGTCACCGGGCACACCGGTTAATCCGGAACCGTCTCCCTGGAAACCCGTGGCGATCATCTGGCCGTTCACTTCAACATAGCCATTGTGGCTGATCACCATGCGTTCCATCCCGAAGGTGGTGAAAACGATGCTGTCGTTGTCAGTGTTTCTTTCCACATCAATCCATGTATCTCCGTCATTGTCTGATATCCTGTTGTTCATACCCGAACCGGGCAGGATCACGGAATTTCCATCACTGATTGAGAGCTCGTTGCCTGCGATGGAAAGGGTCTGCAGCTCGTTGGCCGGATCGGCGTCATCATCTTCGGTTTCATCAATAAAAGAGCCACCGCCCTGTGACAGGTTCACTTCATTACCCATCCTGGTTAAAATCTGTAATTCGTTGGCCGGATCGGCATCCGCATCGTCAACGTTTGCTGTATTTTCGGAAAACAAGGCATAAGGGACGCTTTGTAGTTGAGATGTTCCCATGGTTGTGTAACCGCTTCCCATATCCAGCTCCACTTCAAGGAACTTATCATGGGTTCCCCAATCAATGGCCGAAAAGTCACCGGAGACAGGAACCCCTTCCCCGATATTCAAACTGACCAGCCCGAACGGGTTTGTCAGAACAGCATGGTTTTCGCTGTAGACCACCATTCCGGCAGCATTTGCATCATGGATGCTGAATCGCAGGTTTACATTCTGGTTGGCCATCGGATTGCCCGAAGCATCCCTCACAACAGTCTGGTATTTGAAAGATTGCGGGGCCTGCGCGATAAGAAAGCTGCTCATGAGAGCCAGCAACAGGGTTATAGATATTTTATATATATTTTTCATTTGCAACGATTTACTGATTCATAATCTATTGAACGATACTACTTCCATACTGCTTTCTCTTCGAGAGTTTGAATTCTAGCCTTCAATTCCTGGTTTTCGGCAGCCAGCTCCTGAACAGCTTTGACAAGAGGCATCACGAATTCGGCATAGCGAATGCCATAGTGATCGTTTTCATTCTCCGGCTTGTCGATCCCGGAAAAATCAAATCCGATTTCGTTTGCCGCCCTTTCCACATCCTGAGCGATGAAGCCGGTCTGTATCTCTGCGGCTTTCTTTCTTGCTGACTTTTTGATCAATTCGTCATCTCCACGGCTATTTTCCCTATTTCCACATCCGAGAAAGTCGTCCAGCTTTTCAACATCCAGTTGGTAAGTAACCGGCTCCAGTTTCATGATGAACTGCAGGCCGGGAACGTTTTGCCGAATGTTTCTTTTGAACCGCTCATCAGAGATATTCGTCCAGTTGGCATAGCCCCCTATGCTGGCCACCGAGGTATTTCCAAGCCTCACCTGATTGCTGGCGGTTATATAAGCATTGTATCCAATTGCAGCAGAATTGGAATAGTTATTTGCAGTGGTAAAAGAAAAGTAGCCCAGAGCAGTATTATAGCTTCCACTCACATTATTGGTCATCACATGGCTGCCGAAAGCCGCGTTGCATATTCCGGAAACATTGTTATCAAGGGCGAAGCTACCGAAAGCGGAATTGAAATAGCCGTCTTCATTGGCATACAATGCATGATATCCGGAGGCTGTGTTTTCATCACCCACGGTATTTGCATACAGCGCTTTTGAGCCCAGCGCAGTATTATTGGTTGCATGATACCACATAGTTACACCCAGGCCATTGTTATACAAAGCCGAATCCCCGATGGCTACCAGGTTGCTTCTGTTTTCGGAACTATATAAAGCTTTTTTACCCACAGCAACATTGGAATTACCCGAATTATTTGAATACAGCGCCTGATGACCTATTGCTGTGTTATTATCACCGGTAACATTATCCTTTAGAGCGCTATGTCCATGGGCAGTATTGTAATTACCGGTGGTATTTAAATTCAGGGCAGAATAACCGCTTGCCGTATTGCAGAGACCATTTGTATTTTCCTGAAGAGATGAATTTCCAAAGGCAGTATTGGAAACTCCCGTCATATTTCTGTAAAGAGAAGATTTACCAATCGCCGTATTGTTTAGCCCTGTCGTATTTGAAAAAAGAGCATGAGAGCCAATGGCAGTATTTGAGGATCCTGTGGTGTTCGAAAAGAGAGCTTTCGATCCGATAGCAGTATTATATGTTGAGTGATAACTATAGCTTGCATCCAAACCATTGTTAAACAAAGCCGAATCTCCGATGGCTATCAGGTTGCTTCTGTCGGTATTGTGGTATAAAGATCTTAATCCAATGGCAATGTTGCTGCTACCGGTTGTATTGCTGTATAATGAGCGATTGCCGTATGCCGCATTATCATTTCCGGTGGTATTTGCGTAAAGACTGCGGTATCCGCCGGCTGAGTTGCCTGATCCCTCTGTATTTTCGTATAAGGATGCAAAACCATAGGCTATATTATTCTCTCCCGTGGTGTTGTCAGGCATACTCATGAACCCAATCGCGCAATTATCATTTCCGGTAGTATTGGCCTGCAAGGCCTGGTAACCCACGGCAACATTCTTATTGTCGGAGAGGTCGTCGCTCTCACCGGCCTGATACCCCAGGAAGGTCGAGCCGCCGGTGCCTGACTGCCAGATATGGCCGGCCACTTCGAGGGTTGAACCGGGTTCTTTCGTTCCAATCCCTACATTGCCTCCATCGAAGTAGGTATGCCAGTTTGACCTGATGGCAACCGATTGTGTATCGCCATCATGCAGGTATAATTGGACATATCCGCCGTTTATGCTTCCGAACTGGGCATAAGAATCACTTCCATCCCACACATCAAACTTCACATAGCCATCCTGCACCTGCAGTTTATGGTCGGGGGTGTCCGTGCCTATCCCGACATTGCCCGGAACGGCTGAATACACATCATTCCCTGATACGGTCCAGCCACCTCCGGCTCCTCCTCCGGAAAACAGGACCCCATCCTGATAAAGGTCTCCGGTAAAATTGATATCGCCCATCACATGCAAGGGATAATCCGGATTATCGGTTCCTATGCCAAGTTTCCCGTTGGTAAATACGGTATCACCCATCAGCCATATTCTGGGGACATTGCAGTTGTTGGTGCCGGGATTTCCAGGCACATCGGGCGAGCATCCCAGGTTATAAAGAATGATGTCATTGCGTGAGTTGTCGGCGCTGCGCCCGGAGGCTATGTAAAGGGCGCCGGGATATCCCTTGTCACCATCGTAGGGGCCGAAAATTTTATGTTCTGTCAATCCTTTGGTAGAACCGAACTCATCCACATCCTCGATCAGTGAAACACCCCTGTTCGTGGCGCCGCTGCTGTCGAGGGCAAGGCAACCGTTCACCTCAAGGGCGTAGGATGGCGTACCTGTACCTATACCTACCTTCCCGTCATTGTTAATGAAAATGCCTTCGTTGTCCCCGTCGTTGGATATTCTGAAACCATTGAGCTCTAAGTTCTGTGTGGCAATGTGGTTACCCAGGTTGTCACCGCCGAGGGATATTTGGGTGTCCACATACAATTTGGTAGCAGCGTCATTCGCATCGGTTGGTGAAACTAAATTGATAATATGATAATTGTTCATGTCGAGGTCTTCCGTGGCTGTGTGGTCACCCAGGCCATCGCCGGGAACGCCCGTCAGCCCGGAGCCATCCCCCTGGAAACCGGTGGCTATCATCTGGCCATTTACCTCCACATAGCCATTATGACTAATAACCATTCGTTCCATCCCGAAGGTGGTGAAAACGATGCTGTCGTTGTCGCCGTTCCGTTCAACATCAACCCAGGTATCGCCGTCGGCATCGGAGATGCGGCTGCCCGTTCCGGAAGACGGAAGGGAAACTGTATTGCCGTCGCTGATTGAGAGCTCGTTCCCTGCCAGAAACAAGGTTTGTAACTCATTTGCCGGATCGGCGTCCGCATCGTCGACATTGGCAGTGCTTTCAGAATATAAGGCATACGGTACGCTAAGCAACTGGGATGTTCCGATGCTCGTGTAACCGCTCCCCATATCCAGTTCCACTTCCAGGAATTTCGAACCGGCACCCCAATCGATGGAAGAAAAAGCGCCAAGAACAGGCATGCCACCGCCAATGCTGAGGCTTACCAGACCAAACTGGTTGGTCATCACCGTGTGGGTTTCGCTGTAAACCACCAGTCCTGATGCATCGGCATCATGAATATTGAAACGCAGGTTTACATTTTGATTTTGAACCGCCCCCCCTGTTGCATCCCGCACTACCGTCTGGTATTTAAAGGATTGAGGTGTCTGGGCAAATATTGTCATGCTGAACAATACTGCTGCAAATTTTAATAAATGCTTTGTGGTTTTCATTGTTTAAATATTTAAAGATCAAAACTTCATGTGATTTTCAAAAATCTGTAATTCCCTGAGTATTTCAATCGTATTCGCTGTCCTGAAGGTGTGGCAGGCCTGAAAGCTTATCCCCTCGTTCCACATCCTGAGTATCTGCTCCTCTGAAAGTACGGAAGCCAAAGCAAAAATCCGGATATGGTCTCCAGGCGAAACCATTGTTTCGTATTGCCTTAGTTTCGCTGAAATGTTGAGACCGGTTGATAAGCTCATGAACTGATCGACAACGATCAGATTGTAGTTTTCAGCAATGCCTTTTGAATGGGAAAAGAGATTACCGGCTGTTTCACCATATCCTGTATTCTCAAGGAAAGATCTCCCGGGCGTGGTATCCCCACAAGTGTTGTATCCGGCCAGTAATATGGTTGCTTTGGGGCTGATAGCATCAAAACTCTTTCCAAATCGTTGTTTGATGGCCGGTTCATTTTTATCGCTTCTGTTCACCAAAAGGTCAAGATAGGTTAAAGGAACATTTTCAAGGAATCCGGGCCTGATGATCCATCCGGCCTTATCGCTGAGATCGATTGTATGATTTATGAACAGGAACCGTATTGAGTTCATTTTTTAAATACTTTTCAGCCAAAATTAACCCCTTGACATGCCCTCCGGCAAGCGCCAAATAGGATTTGACTGGCCGGAAACCGGGGGCAAATATTATCCGGCATGGAAAACATATTATCCGGTGGAATCCGGATAGAATTTGGTAGTGCGGATTTGAATTTTATTTCATAATTTTAGTATCCGGAAATTTTTTACCGGTGTTTTCTTTGTATCAAACAACGGATTCAATATATCGCACTCGAAAATCTACCCGGATGAATAAAAACAGAACATCATTGCTCATAGTTTTCCTGATCCTTTCGGGCAGGCTTTGCTCAGGCCAGACCGCCGGGATTGACAGCCTTTTCGAGAAGCTCACGAAAGCTGCACCTGAACAACAAAGTGAAATATATTCCAGTCTCGCGCAGGAATTTATCCCTCATTCCTTCGAAAAATTCACGGAATATTCACAAAAAGCCATTGACCTGGCTCAGGAAACAGGCAACCGGAAACAGGAAGCTGCAGCCTGCTTCACTGCCGGAACAGGACACAGAAGAGCAGGGAACTATGATACTGCCTATTATTACCTGTCCATATCGCTGAGCATCGCGAAAGAGATCATGGACTCATCCTACACCGGCCAGATTTTGCGAAACATCGGATATCTTTACCTTGACCGCGGAAAATACTATGATGCCTATACCTGTTTTTCAGAAGACCTTGGTATAGCACATGCCTTGCATGACAGCCTGAGCATTCTGAAGGGATATCAGAATATGGGAATATATTACTTTCTCACGGGCATGCAGGAGAAAGCAATAGAATATTTCATCAAAGTATTGGACAGCGGGGGCAGACATATTGACAATGATCTGAAGCTCAGTTTGCTGATCAACCTGTCCGCAGCTTTCGGCGACCTTGAAAAAATCGATAAGGCAAAACAGTATCTGCTGGAAGCTTTAGACCTGGCATTGTCACAAAACGATGAATACTCTCTGCCAACAATCTACATGAACATTGGGAATGTTTTCAAAAACAAAAACGAGCCCGATTCAGCCCTTTTCTATTTCAAAAAATCTCTTGAATTTTCAAAAAAGATACAGAATGCCTATAAAATTGCCGATGCATACATTCACTTGGGAGAAGTATATTTTCATAAAAAAGATTATGAAAAATCCCTTCAAAATCTGAATGAAGCGCTGATTATTGCAGAGAAATCGGGCATGAAGATTAAAAAAGCCATAGCTGTTTACACCCTGGGCATGATAGAAATTGAGAAAAAAAATTATCCGGCTGCCCTGGGTTATTACAGGGAAGCGCTTTCTATCGCCGAAAGCGAAAATGCCAGGGATCTGATGAAAGACCTCTATTATGCACTGTATGAAGCCTGTTACGCCAAAGGCGGTTATAAAAGCTCCATTGAGTATTACAAACAGCATATTTCACTGAAGGACAGCATATTCACCAAAGCCGGCAACGACAAGATCCTTGAACTCGAAACACGTTACAAAACCGAAAAAAAGGAATCGGAGATACGCTTTCTCAAAGAAACGGAAGAACTTCAGTCAAGGGAAATCAACCGTCAGAAAACACAGAAACTTTATATCATTGTTATTTCTACTTTTATACTGATCACAGGGGTGCTCATTTTCAACAGGTTTAAGCTCAAGCAGAAACAATACAAGATGGAACTGGAAAAAAAGAATATGGACATTGAACAGAAGCTCCTGAGGTCGCAAATGAACCCTCATTTTATTTTCAATTCCCTTAATTCCATACAGAGTTATATTTCTGCCAACAATATGTTCCTGGCTATGTCGTATTTATCGAAATTTGCAAGGCTTATGCGACTGATACTTGACAACACCCGAAAACCATATATCAGCCTCGACAACGAAATAAACACGCTGCAGCTGAACATGGAACTGGAACAGATCCGGTTTAAGAACAAGTTTGACTTCAGGATTGAAGTTGAGGAAGGAATCATACCGACTGAAATCCTTATTCCCCCGATGCTTTTGCAGCCTTATGTTGAAAATGCCATAAAACACGGCCTGTTAAATCTGGAGAAGAAAGGGCTGCTGACCATCAGCTATGCGACCAGGGATAACATCCTCATATGCAATATAAGAGATAACGGTATCGGGCGTGAGGCTGCAGCCAGGATCAATGGCTCTCAAAAGACCGGCCACAGGTCGCTGGGCATGGAAGTTACAGGTGAACGGCTGAATATCATGAAAAAACAAACCGGTGAAAATATCACAGCCGTGATAACCGACCTGAAAGATGAAAATAACCAGCCGGCAGGAACCAATGTCGAGTTAAAAATTCCATATAAAACTGCATTAAAACTCTGAATATGATCAAAGCAATTATAATAGATGACGAAGAAGAAGGCAGGTCCACGCTGAAAAACATCCTGAACCATTTCTGTAAAAATGTGGAGGTGACCGCTGAAGCTGAGAGTGTCAAAACAGGGCTGGTTGCAGTTCAGGATCACCCGTGTGACGTTCTTTTTCTTGATATACAGTTGCAGGACGGGACAGGCTTCGATATCCTTGAGAAAACAGATCGGTGCGATTTCAAAACCATTTTCGTCACAGCTTACGACCATTATGCAATCAAAGCCTTCAAATTCAGTGCGTTTGATTATCTATTAAAACCCATTGATCCCGAACAACTGATCAGCGCCATTGAAAAATTCGAATCCGGGACAAAACAGGAAAAGCCTTTTGATGAGGTCAGAATGTTGCTGGAAAACAAACAGAAAATCAAAAACATTGCCCTGCCTTCATTTGATGGCATCCGGTTTATTAAGATCTCCCGAATAATCAGGTGCCAGTCCGAAAGCAATTACACGCGGTTTTACCTTGATTCGGGAGAGAATATCCTTGTCACCAATACCCTTAAAGAATATGACGAGATGCTCTCTGCTATGAATTTCTGCAGGGTTCACCAATCCCATTTGATTAACCTCGATCATGTGGAACGGTACCTTAAAGGCGATGGGGGCGCCGTGGTCTTGTCAGATGGCTCAGAGGTTGAAGTGTCACGCAGGAAAAAGGATGAATTTTTGAAAAAGATGGTTAATAGTCCGGGATAGAAAGAAAAATGTTTAATCAGCATAGCATTCCATCCGTAAGTTTTATGCTTTTTCGGCAAATTTTACGTTGGAGCCATTATTAACGGTGGTAAGATAAAGTAGTACGGACTCATAATATTCTCCTGTTCCGATAGCGCCGCCGCCGGGATCGAGGGTGATGCCACCCCAAAAATCATAAACGACCGGCTAAGCGGCAATTGCATTGCCGCCTGGAACATCAGGAATTGTCAGAAGCCCTGAAGAATACATCTGTTCCGGCGCACCGGTTTACGCCGGTTATGACGGATTGATTGACATTGTTCCGATCACGTTTAGTGTTAAAACTGAAAGATGATGGGTTGGAATCTGCAAAATGTTTGGGTAATTACAAATTATCCTGTGTTCCGGGCGGCATTTACAATACCGCTCAGCGGGGGGGTTGGGAAAGGTCTGTTGATCCTGAGTTCCCGGAGCGTTGCCCCGGGCACAGGATATGCGCCCTTTCAGGGCTGAAGGCAGGTTTTATCAGTGAAAAACACACTTCTGAAATCATAAATCGATTGTTCCTTATTCGTAATTCTTTTCATGCTTTCCAATTCTCCCTGTAAAGACTCCAGTGCTGATTAATAAATATCATTTTCCGGATAACATTCCTGCCTGCATCGCCTTTGCGTAGCCGCTTCGGCAGAGCAAGGCCGGCAGGCAGGTGCCATTTTCCTATTTCCATCCAGAATACTTTCTCACCTTGTATCTGGAAAATGGAAAATCGACTATGGGAAATCGACAACCAGCCTGCGCTGCCGCTTCGGCAGATGGAAAATGCCCCCGGCTTCTCCCTCCTGTGTTACATTCCCTGCCCGATTTTGGGGGCAGGTTCCGAAAGCCCTTTTATGCAAAAGGATTCGGAGAAAAAACCTCACCGACCGGGCTAATGTTTCAGACTCAGACCCGTGAAATTAAAGGCAGTAATGAACCTAATCGCATCCCTGGGCAACAGCATTGAATTCTGACCCGGACTGAGCAGTAAATCCAGGTGTAAGCTTAATGCTTTTACCGGCAAATTCTACATTGGAGCCATTATTAACGGCACCATGACAAAGTAGTTGTGACTCATAATAAACTCCTGATCCGATGGTGCCTCCGCCGAGATCAAGAATGTCGCCACTACAAAAATCAAAAATACCCTGTACGATCAACGAGAAAGGTTGTTGCCCGGTAAGCGACCCCTCAACATTCACGTTCACGGTATATTTACCGTTTGGCAAACTGGTCGCATATATCTGTTCCACATTATCCCTGTCATTATCCCCTGTGGTGGCCGGGGAAGAGGGATTGGTCATAGACAGCACATACGGATAGTAGGTTGCTCCCCCGGTACTGACCAGGCGGATATCAAGATCATTCACCAGTCTCGGAGTGGGATCATTGTGCACGGTCTGAATTGCACCGGCTACATCTGTATAACAAAGGGTAACTTTGATATTTCCATCATTGTAAAATGTGTATGAAAACCCATTTGGGTTGTTCTCTTCAAATATCTTATGTAACGAACCGTTGAAATTCTCATCGATGACCCAGCCGGCATCGTTAGCAGAGAGTACTCCCCAACCATACGTAAAATCGGGACCGGGGTTGCCAAGATCTCCTGCAGTGGCAATAACCAGACCTTTGAGGGTTGCAGCTCTCATATATATGCCATTGCCACCACCCATCTCTTCGTAGAGCTGCTGCAACAGCAGGAGGGATCCTGCCACGTTAGGAGAAGCCATTGAAGTACCGGTTTTATAACCATACGCATTATCTGCCGAGGACTCGGTGCTATATAATTCCGTTCCATTTCCACAGAGATCCGGTTTGATACGTCCGTCATCGGACATACCTCTGCTTGAACTTCCATTGATCACTAAATTATCCTCAAGGTTTCCTATTACAAGAATGTTCTTGGCGTTTTTATCCAGGGTAATGGTACTTCTTTGTGAAGAATTACCGGGTGGATGAATATCTGTTTCATAGTCTACATACGAACCGCTTTCTCCATTTCTTACTTCATCATCACAACCCTGCCACCAACTTTCTTCCGGATCCTTGTTGCCACCATTACCTGCTGAGAACACGGGAAGGTACATCGTTGCAGCTCTGCAAAGATCATCAAGACTCCGGGCAGTTGCATCATACCAGCCAAAATCAGGGTCGTCACCTCCCGTAATGAATTGATCCGGAGGACCAAGCCATGTCCATCTTTTAAAATCACCTAAAAAACAACTCCCTAATCCATCATATTTCCAACCTCCCGGAAAGCCATAGGAGTGATTTGATACCAGCAAGCCAGCGTTTGCAGCAGTTGCCATTTCAGATAAATCGGAGTTTGCATCATATGAATCCAGGGTGGCGTGTGGTGCCATACCTTTAGCAGACGCGGAACCCCATCCACTGCCGATCAGGGTGCCGGCCACATGTGTACCGTGGGAAGAGGGAGATATATTTCCCCCATCCATTATAGTTACACGGCCTGTCAGATCCTGATGCGTTGCCCTGGCAGCATAATTACCCCCGTCAAATGCTTCCCACAATCCGATATTCATTCCATCTCCCTGCACCCCGTAGTTGGACCGTAAGGCGGTTGTGCCAGTCACCTGACTGGCAACAGCGTTAGTTGGTTCAAGATAAACAGGAAGGCCCCATCTGTCAATTCTTACCAGGTTCTCAACAGGCCAGCCTTTTTCTTTTGCAATTTTTACTGCATACTCATATTCCCTCTGATATTCCCCGGCAAATCGGACAGCCATCTCTTGCAGCGCTTTTCTGTCGGTGTTTTGCAATATATAATCTTTGTTCCGTTGTGCATTTGCCTGAAAAACCAAGCAAAAAATAATGAACAGGATCAGGAGAGCTCCCGGTCCCTGAAAAGAACTCTTTGTTATCTTTGCTCTCATATCACTTCTGGTTAATTTCAGATGTACTATTTGTAAGTTGCAACAGCGCTTCCTCCAATTCGCTGATCCGCTTTTCACTCTCTATGGCATGCAGCGTAAGTTCCTCCACCTTCTCCAGCAGTATTTTGTTCATCTCACCCAGGCCCAGGCCGTTCTCTTCCACTTCCTGTGCGCTCGGCACATTGGGAAGGTGGCCATGTTCATCAATGTATTGACTCACCTTTTTCAACGACATCAGGTCGTAGTCCTTATCGAATACATAATCCGGGAAACCGGTCAGCGTTACTTCCACCTCCTTGCAGGTTATTTTGCCGTTCACAGCCAGTTTGGATTGCGGGTCTTCGGTTCCAATGCCCATATTCCCATTCGACATGAAAGTGACTATCGGGCTTTCAGAGATATCCAGAATATGCATTCTGTTCGAACCACCATACCCTTCGCCATCATATTCAATGCCCATCTGGAGATTAGCGTCTTCAGAAAACAACAATGCCGGCCTGTCGCTGGATTCACTTCGAAGTATCAAAACGGGATCTTGTTGTCCGGAGGCAGCATTTCCTTCGATTAATGCCCCACCGCCTGCTACATGTAATTTTGCAACAGGACTGGCTGTCCCGATGCCCACATTGCCATCTTTCGTTATGGTCAGTTTTGCATCTGAAGGATTGGTATAAAAATCCGGAAGCCCTCCCGTGTTTCCTCCGGTAAACCCGATTTGAAAATCTCCCTCATGGCTATTGTTGCCTCTTATTGCCCAGTTACGCGCATTGGCAGAGGTACGGTTTTCCTGAAAGAAGATTTGCCCTTTGCTCAAAGATAGCTGGGCTGATGGAGAATCTGTCCCAATGCCCACATTGCCATCATGCCTGACAGCCATAACCGAACCGTTTATTGAGTCCTCTCCAATAACATCTGAATACCTGAAGTGCATAAAGGAATATCCTACTATATCCTGTCTGCTTATTGTCCAGTCTGTATCATTCCCTTGACCACCCTGCAATTGCAGGCCACCAGCGTTAAATGATTTAATCGCGCCGGCTACATGAAGTTTTGAAGCGGGATAGGTTGTGCCAATGCCCACATTGCCTGCATTATAGTAAATGTTGTTGGCATTCTGTGTCCATAGACCACCACCACTCGTGACTGCCGTTGTTTGCATTGTTCCATCGGGGAACCTTATGCCGTCAACACCGGCGGTGCCGGCTATATGTAGTTTTGCAGTCGGAGATTGGGTACCAATGCCCACATTCCCACTGGACATGAATGTGACGATCGGATTTTGAGAAATATCCAAAATATGCATTCTGTTCGAACCACCGCTTCCTACACCATCATATTCAATACCCATTTGGGTGCCTGGATTTTCAGAAAATAACAATGTTGGCCTCCAACCAACCGTGTTTTTAAGTATCAGAACAGGGTCCTGTCCGGTTGCTGTGCCTTCCAGTACCAGTGGAATTGTTGTTTTAGCATGTAGCGCATAAGGTACGCTTTGCAATTGAGAGGTTCCCATGGTGGTAAAACTGCTGCCTCCTGTAGGGTCCATGCCCACTTCCAGGAAATAGGGCCCTGCACTCCAGTCGATCGCGCTGAAGTCACCGGTGGCGGGCGTTCCTCCTCCCACCGCCGCGGTGAATAGTCCGAACTGGTTGGTGGTGGGATTGTGGGTTTCCGAGTAAACCACCGTTCCGCCCACACTGCCCTGGTGTAATTTAAATTCCACCCCGATGGTGGTGTTGACAAGGGCTTCGCCGCCCGCATCGCGGGCCACACCCTGGTAGTTGAATGATTCGGGTGCCTGGGCAAAGGATGCCAGGCCCAGGAAGATCATAATAGCTGAAAGTAAAATTCTTCTGCTCATGTGCTCTGTTTTAAGTTTGTAACTAAAGCTGTATTTGAGGCAAATTTTTCGGAAAAGTAAAAAAAAAAAAACGAACTAGCAATTCTTTTATAAATTGATTGCAATTTTTTCTTTCCCGTGCTTTCAGGCAGATGATGGAAATCCACACGCGGAATCAGAACGCCTTTATCGGAGGCTTTCACATCCAGCGCCGCCGATGGGCCGGTCCGCTGCCGTCGTTGTTGATGGCCACTTTCCGGGCATAGCTCCGGATGCCGGGAAAAAGTATGGCTGCAATGAGTAAAAGATTGTATTACATCTTATTATATTAGTTAAAAAGCTCTGATGACGCGAACACAGTTAGAATAATCCTTAAAGGTGTGGACTGATACACCAGTTGAGAAGTTGGTAAAAAATGCGCTGACTGAAGAGCGTTCCGTGCTACTCCAGTACAAAGTATTGGCAAAATTGCTCCCTCCGTTTGCTGTTGCAGTAGCATTTATTATTGTCTTATTTTGATACATAAGGATTAATTCCTCCCTCGAAGGCAAATACCAGTCTGAATAGCCATCATAAATCAAATCTTTAGAAATTTCAGCGGCGTATGGCGAACCATCATCACCAATAATACCGCTGTGACTTCCAATGATAATATCCGTATTCATTTCTCCGGCACCCATATGATTTCCATAGGCCCTGGTATCTCCGTTTGTTCCGGCATACCATCTGATTCCGGCGCTTTGATCTTCTTTGGCACAAACCAGCCCGTGTTGACCGGAATCGTCAACCAAGAAAACAATGCCACCCAGAGCGAAATCGCCCACCTGATAGCTTATTGGGATTGTGGTATTAGCGTCAACATAGGCTTTGGTTGCTGCGTCCTGTGCATCGGTTGGGTCGGTTACATTTTTAATTTGGCCCTGTGCCACGACGTCACCGTTTCCTTCAATTCTGAATAATTCGGCAGAAGTAGTTGCAGAAGTAGCGCCATAAAATTTAAAATTTCCTGTTGTATTAGCCAGTTGAAACCGCAAAGCATCGCCATTCAAGCCAATGCCTGTAAATTCATGTTCGTTATCTGCGCCTGTGTAAAGTGTGATTTTACGGTTGGAAATGCCATTGCCCAAATCTAACAGGGCTTTGGGCGCTGTGGTTCCGATGCCTACTTTTCCGGAGTTGTAATAAATATTTGAACCGCTTGTTGTCCATTGGGTGCCGGCAAGTCCGTCCAATTTGGTTTTGTCGGCGGCGCTCATGCTGCCGGCTGTTGAGGTGGTGGCGGGATTGATGGATATCACCGGGTTGATCCCTCCGGATGACACAACGGGGGCGGTACCCGTAACTCCCAACACTACCGTACCCCACTCTATCGCGGTACCTGCGGCATTCATTTTCAAGACCTGACTGGCTGTTCCTTTGGTGCTGCTTAAGGCGCCTGAAGCGCTGTTTTGCACAACCCCCAGAGTTGTAAATGCCGGTATCACGATTTGTCCATTCCCCTGAATTCTGAATAATTCTGTTGAGGTAGTTTCCGAAGTGGCTGCATAGAATTTGTGATTGCCGGTGGTATTGCCTATCTGGTAGCGCAATGCATCGGTGTTTATTCCAAGTCCTGAAAACTGATGGTCGTTGTCGGCAGTGGTATATAAGATGAGTTTTCGGTTGCTGACGCCAAGTCCCAGGTCAAGAGCGGCTTTTGGCGCTGTTGTGCCTATCCCTACTTTACCATCGGCCTTAAATACAACTTTTGGGGTGGCCGCAGCTATGCCGGATCTGAAGAAAAGGGTTTCCTCGCCCCAGTCGATATAGGCGTTGGTGCCGGTCTGGTGAAGCCGAAGCCTGTTGCCTGCGTCGGCGGCATTGCCTATCCAGTAGGATTGCCCGGATGGGATGAGTAAACTGCCGTTCACTTCGAGTTTTTGGGTTGGAGCGGAAATGCCGATGCCCACATTGCCGGTATTGTAATAGATGTTTGAACCACTGGTTGTCCATTGACTTACGGCTAATGTACTCCAGCTTGTATTACCGCTACCATCGGTTTGCAGCACCTGCCCGATTGTACCTCTGCCTGTTGGGAATGTAACACTTGAATTAGTTCCGTTACCATTTATTGTTAGTGAGCCACCGATGGTTGTATTGGCATTTTTTAATATAGTGAGTGCATTGCTTTTCGTAACATCGGTTGCACCATTTCCAATCACAAAAAGGCGGTCGGTGGCAATCCAGTCGGTAGCGCTTGCGGGAGTATAGTCTGTATTATATCTGCCAAGCACGGTTTCAAAGCCCGACGGCGCGGTTGTTCTGTTGCCAAAGGCCGTTGATCTCCAGCCTGAGGCAGTGGTATAATCGCCCATTGCCAGGGAAGCATAACCCGATGCTGTCGGTGTATTTCCAATGGCAACTGCACATGTATTTGATGCCAGGGCAGATGCTCCCATTGCTATGGAATAAATTCCAGTTGCATCCGGCGAACAGCCCATTGCTATAGCATAACCATTACTCGCAATTGATTGATAACCCATTGCAGTTAAAGCTAATCCACTGGCTATGCCATTTCTGCCGATAGCGGTTGAATAAGGCCCGCTTGCTTCTGAACCATATCCTATGGCTGTAGAATAATCTCCGCTGGCTGTATTGTATATCCCGCCGGGGATGGTAGAGAAATACCCGCTGGCCACGTGCGTGGCGTCACCTCTGCCCAACTGAAGGTCAACAGAATTTTGTCCCCTGTTATTCCCGCCTGCCGTTGTCCCGTCGGGCTGTTGGGCAAGGATGGCCCCGGCGCCTTTGGGCGAGATTACAAAATCGACATCGGTAGCGGCATTGGTAGCAAGGAATTTCACTCCGGTTTTGGTATCGTAGGTGTAATTGGATTCGGTAAAATTTTCCAGACCTGCAAAAGAAGAAAGCTTTGTCCACTGCGTTCCGTCATAATAATAAAAAGCATCATTCCCCTTCGGACCGTTGGCGGTTACGTACACCAGCAGGCCTGTTGCAGGGGAAACCGGCAGATTACTGAAATCCACACGCGGAATCAGAACACCTTTGTCGGAGGCTTTCACATCCAGCGCCGCCGAAGGGTCGGGGTCGCTGCCGTCGTTGTTGATGGCCACATTCTGGGCATAACTCTGGATGCCAAAAAAAAGGATGGCTGCAATGAGTAAAAGTTTGTGTTTCATTTTATTCTGATTATTAATTATTGGCATTTAAAAAGCCCGGATGGCACGGACATTGAATCCATATTGCTTATCATGAGCATCCTGGGTGCTCGTAGTTAGGAACCCTTGTAACCAGGCTGTGCTATTTGAATTCTCAGTAGAAGTCCAGTACATCCAATTGGCAAAATTGCTGCCTCCGTTTGCGGTTGCCGTGACATTAATAATAGTCCTGTTCTGATACATCAGAAACGCCTCCTCAATAGATGGAAGATACCAATCGCCGTATGTTTTGCCTCCTTCTGTAATTTTTAACTCATTACAAATCCTTGCAGCATAGTTAGTACCGTTGCCATAACTTTGGTTAGCAATGATAATTGCAGTATTCATTTCACCCGAAAACGGGCCATCGCCTCTTGCCATGGTATTCGTATATGTGCCGGCCCACCATTTGGCATCGTCACTTTGGTCTTGTTTCGCGCAAACCAATCCGTGGTGCCCGGTTTCATCCACCCAAAATACAATACCTCCCTGGGCAAAATCCCCAATGCTATATGTATCTAATGCAATAGTAGGATCACCAACAACACCATCACCATTGGCTACGGTGATACCTGTTCCCGACTTTATGGCCCGGGTTGCCACAGTTCCGGAACCTGTTCGGGTTATAAATCCAATGGTTCCAAGGTCATGCAATGCAAGTGCCTGGCCTGTTAAACCAATTGACCCCGAGGTGGTTATTGGCCCTCCTGTTATTCCATTGATGGTAGAAATAGCTGATACCGTACCTGAATTTGGTGTTGTCCATGTCAAGTTTCCTCCACTGCTTGTTGTAAGTACCTGTCCATTGGTACCAATGCTGCTGGTGATCATTCCGGTAGAAGTGTTTAATAATACACCTGCCGTAGTTAATGCTGGTATCATAATCTGACCGTCTCCCTGGATTCTGAACAACTCTGTTGAAGCTGACGATGATGTTGCTCCATAAAATTTAAAGTTCGCTGAAGTATTTGGTATCTGTAACCTGAAAACATTAGAATTTACCCCCAAACCATAAAACTGATGGTCGTCATTTGTGTTTTGCCACAAAATAATTTTCCGGTTTGCAGTAGTGTTGCCAAGTTGTAATTGAGCGTTGGCTGTGGCCGTCCCGATACCAACATTACCTGTGTTGTAGTAAATATTTGAACCGGAGGTAGTCCACTGGCTGCCAACAAGCCCATCCAATTTGGTTTTATCGGCTGCGCTCATGCTTCCTGCCGCGGAGGTAGTGGCGGCAGCAATCGAAATCACGGGTGTTGTGGCGCCGGTTGCTACGTTAATTGGAGCGGTTCCTGTAACCGTGGTAACTGTTCCGTTGCCAGTTCCTGCGCCGATGGTTGTTCTTACTGCCGCTGCATTGGCATCGTCGAGTATGGTAAGCGCAAAATCGGTAACAGGCTTTGCTGCAATATTCCCTGTGCTGCTTCGTGCCGGAAAGGTATTGGCTGTGATGGACAGATCGGAGGGTGAAGCCGATGCCGCCGTATTGTTGACTTTCATGGTGTTGGAAGCCATGTTTGCCAGTTTTGAATTAGTTACAGATGCCGAAGAAATGGTGGCCGCGAAACTTTCCATCCCTGAGCCGGTAACATCGCCAGTGAGTGTAATGGTCTGGTCGCCGGTGTTGGTGCCGGATATAGCATTTAACTTTGTTTTATCGGCGGCGCTCATGCTTCCGGCTGCTAATGTGGTAGCTGCCGCAATTGAAATCACAGGCGTTGTGGTGCCTGTTGCCACGGAAATTGGAGCAGTTCCCGAAACTGAGCTTACCGTTCCGCTTGATGGCGTTGTCCAGGTAATTCCCCCACTGCCATTTGTGGTAAGTACCTGTCCGCTTGTGCCCACCGAGCTGCTTACCAAACCTGTGTTGCTGTTTAGTAGTACGCCTGCTGTTGAAAGCGCCGGTATTATTATCTGGCCGTTGCCCTGGATTCTGAACAGTTCGGTTGATGCAGTTGAAGATGTGGCTCCGTAGAATTTAAAATTGCCGGAGGTGGTTGCCAGTTGAAAACGCAATGCATCCACATTTAATCCCAAGCCGGTAAACTGGTGGTCATTGTCAGCGAAACTGTATAAAATGATTTTTCGGTTTGAAATGGAGTTGCCTAAATCAAAAAGCGCCAATGGGGATGCTGTTCCAATCCCCACTTTACCTTCCTGAATGGTCATGACCGTTGAGCCATCCTGGTCGAAATCATAATCATGGTCGGTGTTAAAAGCCAGGGTATTTGCTTTAATACCGATACCATACGATTGCTGTGGCGTAGCATCGGTGTATAACAAAATTTTATAATCTGACCATTCATCAAAACCACTGTCATGGCTATTGTCAAATGTTAGTTTGCTGTTTGGCGTAATAGTCCCGATACCGACATTTCCTGAATTGTAATAGATGTTTGAGCCGCTGGTTGTCCACTGGCTGCCCGTAAATGACGACCAGCTTGTATTTCCGCCTCCGTCAGTTTGAAGCACCTGCCCGTTTGTTCCTCTTGTGGTTGGTAAGGTTATACTGGTATTTGTTCCGTTCCCATTTAAGGTAAGCGAGCCACCAATGGTGGTGTTGGCATTTTTTAAAATGGTGAGGGCGTTGCTTTTTGCAACATCAGTCGCGCCATTCCCAACCACAAAAAGGCGATCGGTGGCGATCCACTCGGTAGTGCTTGAAGGGGTATAATCACTATTATATCTTCCGAAAACAGTTTCATAGCCTGATGGGGCAGTTGTTCTGTTTCCCATCGCTGTTGAAATTCTGCCTGAAGCGGTTGTGTAATCTCCCATTGCCAGAGAAGCATAACCGGATGCAATCGGATTATTGCCGATTGCC
>JAFGME010000081.1 GCA_016927695.1 Bacteroidales bacterium | reverse complement strand
GGCATTACATACGGGCAATGTTCTGCGACAGCATGGAACTCGAGGGGGCCAACTGGGTTGATGACCTGCCGGATGAATTTGAGAAAAGAAGGGGGTATTCACTCCTTCCCTACCTCCCTTTTGTGTTGAAGAAGGTCGGCCATATGGGTAACCCCGTGGATGAGGATTACGGAACCGTTTTTTGTGATACTGTTTCAGAAGAGATTAAACGTGTAGGCCTGGATTTATATAAAACACGCATTGAATTATTTAAGGAAAGGTTCCTGGACACTTTTAACGACTGGTGCCACAGGAATAATGTCAAATCAAGAATGCAGGCCTATGGCCGTGGTTTGCACCCCCTTGAGGCAAGCATGGAGATCGATATACCGGAAGCAGAAACCTGGCTTTCAGGAGATCTTGGAAAATCTTATCCTGATCTGGGCCTGAATGGCAGGGCGCCGAGGATGAGCAATAAATATGTCTCATCAGGGGCTGTACTGGCAGGAAAAAGAATTATCAGCTGCGAGGAGATAACAAACACCAATATTGTTTTTATAGCCAGCCTTGAGACAATCAAAATTGCCGGCGACCAGACAAATATATCCGGGATAAACCATTCAATCCTTCATGGGTTCAACTATTCCCCTCCTGATGCCCCTTTTCCCGGATGGGTGCGATATGGGACATACTTTAATGAGCGCAACACCTGGTGGCCTTATTTTCCAAAATGGGCAGAATATAAAACACGTATTTCATATCTTTTACAAAATGCAACACCCCGGGCCAATATTGCTATCCTGCAGCCGCTTACCGACCTTTGGCTAAAACACGGGCCCCAGCGCGACCCATTTCCCCAGAAATGGTACCCGGATTATCAGAATAACCTCTGGGAAGCGATAAACCAAAACGGCGGCGGATGTGATTATGTCAGTGAAAAAATAATCAAAAACTCAATTTTCAGGGATGGAAGAATGAGTTACAACGGGCGAAGCTATGATGCACTTTTTCTCCCGGGTATTGAGACCCTGGATATAGATACAGCCAAATCCCTTACTGAATTCGCCAAAGAGGGCGGAAAAATAATTTTTATAGGTGTAAAGCCCTTTAAATCCCCTGATTTCATTAATGGGAATGAAAATGATGCAGCTGTGAAGAAAATCACGGAAGATTTAATGAAAAACAAGAATGTTGTTTTATACCCGGCGCCTGAAGGGGAAGTAATTAACTGGTATAAAAAGATGCAGGATGAACTTGGCCTTAAACCATTTGTCAGGTTCGTTAAAACCAATAAATTTTTAAATCAGTCGGCTTACCTTATTGGCGGAGCCCCTATGTTTTTCATCACTAATACAAGTTTATCAGAACATATCTCGGTTAAGGCGGAATTCCAGGCAGATGAAAAGCTGAGTTCGTGGATTTGGAACCCGGAAACAGGGAAAAAGTATTTGTACCCAGGCTTAAACGGGAGAAATAATGAACTGCAATTGGAGATCCCACGTGCAGCTTCCTTAATGATAATTTTTGAAGATAATTCCAAGGGTGAAGTATACAAGCCAATTTCAATCCAGGGCCAGGGAAAGGAATTATCCGGAAGCTGGTCTTTGAATCTGAAGTATATCAATGGTCAAGAATCCTCTTTCGTAATAGGTTCATTGGCGGATTTCCCTGATTCTGAGCAGGCTAAAACCTTTGCCGGTGAAATTATTTATGAAAAAAGATTTGAATCTGATGACAAAGAATTTTCCTGTTTAGACCTTGGGATTGTTCACGGAGTGTCAGAACTAATTATAAATGGTGAAACTATAGGTTCAAAATGGTATGGTGAACATGTTTATGATATCGGCAGCTCTGTTAAAAAGGGGGAAAATATCATCCGCATTAAGATTACCACCATTATTGGAAATTATATCAAAAGCCTGAAGGACAACCCGGTATCCAAGACATGGACAAGGCGCAATGAATACAGGCCATTGGGAATATCAGGACCGGTGAGGGTGATCTGAGCAGAATATGCTACTTTTAGGTTTGGCGACTGATTGAGCAAAAATTGGTTTTTATTCAAAATAAAAAGACAAAACAGGCACCAACCCAAAATAGAATGCTACTCATCTATGAAGCAAGTGATTCTACCTTAATATTTTAATGAAACAAAATAAAACCATACATACCTCCAGAACTATTATGTTTGCTGAACTTTACCAAGTGATGAACTATGGTAGCTATATGGATTTGACAAAGAAGATTTTTTTCTCAGATGCTTTAAACATTATTGGACTTTACTTTACAGCCGGTGGGCTGCGCTTACGGTTTAACATCAAATGGGGTATTAACAAGGAGAAGAACCCTCCGGGCAGTCCATGGGGTGAGATAGGGGAAAACGACCGGCATATGAGTTTGGAAGAGAAACGAAAAGTAAGGGGGGGGCAGTCATGAGCGGGAAAGCGTTGGCTTTACAATTTCAGCAGCTCTTCGAACTGATTCAAAAGGCCCGTTCCAGGGCTTTGCTGTCGGTAAATCACGAGCATCTGCAATTGTATTGGAAGGTTGGGGCTTTTATTGACGGCAAACTTACCGAAGGGAGCTGGGGCGAAAAGGTGGTAGACCAATTTTCGGAATGGCTGAATAAACAGGACCAAGG
Organism: Bacteroidales bacterium; assembly: GCA_016927695.1. Classification (GTDB taxonomy): domain Bacteria; phylum Bacteroidota; class Bacteroidia; order Bacteroidales; family JAFGHD01; genus JAFGHD01. The sequence continues at coordinate 2,356 of JAFGME010000081.1, read as the reverse complement.
CATCAGTGGTTTCGACAGGCGAAACATTTACCGTATGCGGGAGTTTTTTCTGGCTTGGGATAAGGTACATTGGTCACTCTCGCCCTCCGGACTTCAAATTGTGGGTTCACCGTCACCACAAATTGAAAAATCTGTTAATCAAAAAGATAGAATTGTGGTGACACTGTCACCACAATTTCCACCCATGCCCGAATGGCTGGGTGGTATAAGCTGGAGCCATCACCTTGCCATACTTTCGGCTTCAAAGGAGGTGGAGGAACGCTTGTTTTATCTGTTGCTGGCCGTGAAGGAAAACTACACCCTCAGGGAATTGCGTCGACAAATTAAAATATGCAAAACGAAGGACATATCAGTAGTGGAATATGCCATGAGCCGCAATGTAAGTGCAGCATTGATTGCCGAATACCAAACAAAACTCATTGACAAGAGAACCTTACAGCAATTGTTAAATGAATGGTCAGAAAATATTGAAAACAATACCGATGAATCTTAAGGAAAAAATATTGGAAGGCTTTAATAAAACCACAGCCCACAATAGCAGCGTGATGGTTCCGCCTGAGGCAATGCTGTGGCCCGACCCCGTAAAACACAATTTTTAAACCATGATGAAACCACACAATTGCAACAAGCTTTTTTGGATAGTCCTTTGCGCATTTGCCCTGTTCGGATGCACTCGCCAAACCAGCACTGAGAAGATGCCAAATATCCTGTTCATTGCAGTTGACGACATGAACGACTGGACCGGCTATCTGTCAGGGAATGCCGGCATGAAGATCCATACGCCGAATATCGACCGCCTGGCCGCCTCCGCCATGATCTTTACAAATGCTCACACACCGGCTCCTGCATGTGCCCCGGCCAGAACGGCAATTCTTACCGGGGTACATCATGCACGATCAGGGGCAAAGAATGTACACTGGGAAGATGGGCCAAAGTGGAGGGATTTTGATTCCCTGAAAAATGCAGTCACATTGGAACAATTTTTTAAGGATCAAGGTTATAAAACCCTTGGGGCCGGTAAAGTATATCACGGCCAGGCACCGCCTTGGCAGCCGATAAGCCAGATAGAGCCGGATAATTGGGATTTTTATTACCCGAGCTCCCACATCTCCCATCCCTATCAGATCCGTGCCCCCAGAGATGTTATTTATCCTGATGATGTTGATAATGAAAACCGTCCCGGTGGTGAAGATGGATGGTGGACCTGGGGCCCCCTCCTGGTACCCGACGAGAAAATGGCTGATTACCATGTGGTGGAATGGGCCAAATACCAGCTTAAGCAAAAGCATGATAAACCATTCTTCCTGGCTGTCGGGCTATGGAAACCACACGATCCATGGGAAGTCCCCCAGAAGTATTTCGACATGTACCCGCTGGACGAAGTAGTTTTGCCCGGGTGCAGGGAAGGTGATCTCGACGATGCCCTGGACCATGGCCGCCGGTGGATACAAAAATGGACGGAAGACAACAATCAATGGGAAAAAGTGATCCAGTCCTACGCAGCCTCAATCACATTTTCAGATGCCATGGTAGGGCGGTTGATCGATGCCTTTAAGGAATCAGAATATTATGATAATACAATCCTGGTTTTCTGGTCGGATAACGGTATGCATATGGGTGAAAAAGAGAATATTGAAAAATTCACTCTCTGGGAAAGGTCGACCCGGGTACCATTGATAATTTCAGCACCCGGCATGACCACCGCCGGTGCTGTATGCGATCAACCGGTAAGCCTGATGGATCTTTACCCAACACTGGTTGACCTGGCCGGATTTGACAAACCTGCCCGTCTGGATGGGAACAGCCTTCTACCTCAATTTAAGGATCCAAATACCCCGACTTCACCGGTCATCTCCAGTTATTATTTTTCCTGGAGAAAAGAGCCGGTTACCGGGCATGCGGTAAGAAGTGCCCGCTACCGGTATATTTATTATCCTGAAATCAACTTCGAGGAACTCTATGATCACACGGAAGATCCCAATGAATGGGAGAATATCGCTTATAAACCAGGGAGCAAAAAGATAATTGATGACCATAGAAAAGTCCTTTTGGAAATGCTGCCTCAGATGACCTGGAGCGAACATAACCCGTAAGGATATTCTATTGATGGAGATGGTAATATCCTGACATATTGATTAATAATTATGAAACCCATTAACAGACTCCTCATTCCGGTTGCCATTGGATTATTAGCATCCTGTACAATAAATGATCCGCCTGATGATCCACTGACTAGGATGAATAACCTTTTCAGCAATCCATCTCCGGGCATTGAAACCCGGTGGATCAGCCCTGAAAACCCGACAGGCGAAAAAGGTAAGGGCGGGATGACCAACAATGGAGCCAAGGGAAATGC
>JAFGME010000080.1 GCA_016927695.1 Bacteroidales bacterium | reverse complement strand
TCTGGATCGAATATCACTCTTGAATTAACAACTAAAAAGATGAAAAAGAGTAAGTGAAAACGGTCAACGCTATTCAGGCATCAACATCTTTTAACTTTTAACTTTCAACTTTCAACTACTGCGGCACCTGTCCGCCCAGCCCCGTATTCGGTTTCCACAACTCGTTCTTGTCGGTGTTGTTCACCTGCGCATCGAGGTTGAAATCGCCCGGCAGGTAGCCGTTTTGCCCCGATTGTTGCAACCAGATGTTAATCTTATCCGGATTATTGATCTGGCCATCGGCATTTCCATCAGCGCCGGTAAGGCCCCAGGCGCCGGGTGCAAGCTCTTTATGTGCAATATTCCCTCCATAAACAACATTGGCATCAGAGGTGAAGTTATAACTGTAAATTCCGTTTGTCCTGTTTAAAGAATTAGCTGTAATAATCCCAATCGAATTTCGATGCCGGATAACTGCAAACAATGAATTCTGGACTGATATATTGCTGAATCGTAGCAACGATAAGCCATCGGTGCCGGCAACTGATCCATCTTTTAGCAGGAATGCCGCCTGTTGTGCAACCATGGTTGATGACCAGGCAGAAGATGCATCCGGCGCATCGCGCAATTCGACAAGGATCCAGTCGACAATAGCGCTGTTGGGCATTGAAGGGACAAATTCTGTTCCACTGTAGTTCCAGGGCGCTGTGTTATAAGGTTGGTTAAAAGGTATAAGCCCGCTTATAAGCAGGGTAGTATTCATATCTGTTCCATTATAGGGCCCTTCAAGAAATACCATAATATCCATAATTTTATCATGAACCACTTCAAAATCTATCTGTTCACAATTGTCTTCCGGATAATTATCATCCGCGCTGTGAGAACAGATTATGCAGATATAAACACCGGTATCTGCAACCCAGGGGTCAAACTGAATAACTTCTGAACTGTCTCCGCAAAGCAGGATTTCATCTTTGCAGGAATAATAAACAAGCTCATTGTTTTTGGTTATCCTGGCATCGGCCCCGAAAACATTTGAATTACCACAGTTCGGATTACTGACAATTGCTGTTGGGGTAATTTCGGAAGATTCAATCGTGGCAGAGGGGACAATAATACTATCTACTGCTGCATCATATCCACACGCCCATCCGATTTCGTTCACATTAAAATCCAGTGTCATTCCGCTGAACAAGGTATCACAGGGATCATTGGCACAATTTGCTACATTTGTCCTGAGCCTCATTTTTGTGATAAGGTCTGTATTGCATTGGAAAGGAACGTAAAACTGAAAGGAGTACTCCTGGTAACCAAATTGCATATACTCGCAATCCAGGACTTTTTCGTCCTCCGTCAGTATGTTGTCACGGTTAAAATCAATCCAACCAGAGAAATAAACATCATCCGTCAATGCAAAAAGCTTCAATTCATTAACAATTCCTAAGTTCCAATATACACTTCCATAAAAACCATAAAATTCCCACCAATTTTCATTTGGATTGGGCGGCGGCAATTGCAAATATTTTCCATTTAAAACTATATAATCCAGAAAGCCACCCAAATATACGCCATTGGTGTAGTACGGATGACATAACGATGAATCGGCAAACATTGGATATACCCTTTCATAACAATCGTTTGCCGGGTTCTGGTCATCGGGCATATCAATACATGCCAATATATAAGTTGAATCTGAACCTGAAACAGAAAAGAAAGTCCAGTCAAATAAGTCAATATACTCTCCCGGATTGAGAATCTCCGTATTCGAAATCGTTTTTACATGATTTCCATTTCTGAAGATCTTTACATTGAAATCAGTGACCGGTTCTGTTCCGTAATTGCGTACAACCGTGATGAGTTCTCTTGAGAATATATTGCAAAAGTTATGTTTTCCGGTAAAAATATTATCAACTCCCAGGTCGATTGATACTGACCCGGAATTGATTTTGTTATTTGCAGGAATAATGCGGTTCTGTCCCTGAATTGATACCAGAAAAAAAACTGTCAGGGCCGGCAGGATAACTCTTTTTTTCATAACTGTGGGTATAATGTTGCATATTTTGATACCTTTATCTGACTCACAACAGATAGTAAAATTACAAAATATTCAGTAGCGGTATATCCCGGGGCAAAATCGTAAATTTTTGTCGCACACAGAACCCACAGCTATACACAGAAAATGTTAGTATTGTCTGAAGCTTTGTTTGATCAAAATTATACAGAATTTCCTGTAAATACTTGTTAAACTTCATTCAACAATCCACTATTCCGGAACCTGGCATTTGAACCCTGAATCCGGCACCTGCCCGCCCAGTCCGGTATTCGGTTTCCACAATTCGTTTTTGTCGGTGTTGTTCACCTGGGCATCAAGGTTGAAATCGCCCTGCAGGTAGCCGTTGGCGCCTGCCTGTGGAGCCCAGACGTCGTTTTTATCGGTGTTGTTGACCTGACTGTCGGAGTTGCCGTCGGCGGCGATCATGCCCCAGATGCCCGGAGCGATCTGTTTGTGTGCCTGTACCCCTCCGTAAGCCTGTCCGCTTCCTGTGCTGAAGTCATAGCTGTAAATGCCTCCATTTTCTGTAAGGGGAGCAGCCGACATCACGCCGATAGAATTCCTGTGCCATATAACAGCGAACAGGGAGTTAACAGGTGAATAGGTAAACAAGGGAAGAGAAGAACCATCTGTACTCACGACTGAGCCGTCGTTCAGGAGAAAAGCTGCTTGTTGAGCTACAATGGTTGCCGAACCGGCCGATGGGGCATCGGGAGCGTCCCTAAGTTCAACGAGCACCCAATCGACAATGCCGGTATTGGGTATTGCCGTAACAGCTTCTGTTCCCATGTAATTCCACGGCGCTGTGTTGTATGGTTGAGAAAGTGGCAGAAGTCCTCCGGCATTCAGGGTTGTGTTCATCTGTGTTGTATTGAACGGGCCCTGGAGGAATACTGTAAGGTCGAGAGCCAGCATTGGTGACGCCGCATTGTATTTCCATATACCGCCTTCGGTTGCATCCACGTTGTTGGCTCCGAACCATCCTGTGTTCTCATTCACCCAGTCGGTGGCGCCGGCGTGGACTCCGTGTGTTTCCGGGAAATATTCCCAGGTGAGGCCGCCGTCCTCTGATACAGATATGCCTCCGTTAAACCCTGTAACTCCTGTAGTGACATAGGTTCCGGTTGTTCCGGGAACATACTTGAGATCGCCTCCCCTTACCGGGCCGCTGTAATTCACAGCCTGCCAGGTATTGCCGCCATCGCTTGTTTCATACATGGCGAGATTGTTTTGCTGGAGGATAAGCCCGTGGTTCTCATCCCTGAAATCCAGACGGAAAAAGTCAGAAAGCGGTGTTTGTACTACACTCCAGGTTTGTCCCTGATCCGATGAAGAGAATATTCTTCCCATATTCGTCGAAAACCTGATTTTGTTTCCGGTAACGGTGTAGGTGTCGGTAAATCCGTACTCCCCTGATAAAGGATCCGGTATCTGGGGCTGGCCAACCCTGCTCCAGTTGTTTCCACCATCAATTGAAGTATAGATCTCAAAATATCCGTTTGTGGGATCACCCATGCAAACGCCCGTATTTGTGTCCCAGAAATACACAATATTGGGAAATCCTCCCTGGCTGGGGTCGAAAATGGCTGAACTCTGGTGCATCCAGGTGTTTCCCCCGTCAAAGGTGGCATATACGCCCTGCAGGTTGGTACCGTATTGCCTGAAATTCGTGACCCATGCGTAATCCTGCCCTACAGCACAGATACATGCATTGAAAAGCCCCTCGTTGTCCGGTAATGTCAGCGCCTGCCAGCTAAGGCCGCCATCGGTGGTTTTGGTAACCTGGTTGACGGTTGAGAGACCCTTTACATCATAAGCTGTGGCCCACGCTATGTTCTCATTCACGGCAAACAATGAGTTGATCATGGAATAACGCTTCTCAAAGCCGGAAGCCTGTCTGCTCCAGCCTGCAATATCGGTGTAGACCAGGTCGTTGTAGTCTCTTCCATAGATGCAGTAGGGAGATATAGGATTGCCGTTGAACTCGGCGCAAATGCCTGTCAATGAGACAGTGATGTCCGGTATCCTCTGGTTGACCAGGTCGGAGTTGGCATGCAGCCTGAAGTAGGTACTTCCGGTTATGTCGTCAAAGAAATAATTGGTGGAAGCAGCGAATGCATTTCCCCCGTCCACAAAGTCAATCTGGTCAATCCTGACTATTTCCGATTCATAATCTTCACCCATCTGGTTGATGGTGATGGTTTGAGCTGCAGGCAACTGGTTTCCGGATGATAATACCTGATGGAAAGTAAAACCGGTCATTTCAAGCAATCCGTAATAGTCGGCCAGTGTACCTGAAACCCTTACCTGATCACCCATCCTGAGATAATTTAACTCAGGTCCGTACAGGGCCATTCCGGCAGTGGCATCCTGGATGAAGTGCAGGTTGCCGTATTCCGGGCCGGAAGTTACGATTCCTTCAATAGTGACTGATGATCCGACAGGCATCTGACGGGCGGTTTCAATTGAAACCGGAACCGGATTATCCACATAAATGTAATCTGTCTTTACTATTGTATCTGTGGCCTTGGCATCTGAAACAATCAGTTTTACAGTTTGATTGCCAACATTATAATAGGTCCACAAAGGATTCTGGTCCCAGGAATCAATATTTCCGTCATTGTCAAAATCCCACTGCCAGGAAGTTGGACTTCCCATGGAGAAGTCAGTGAACTGAACATCCAGGGGTGTAATACCAAAGGTCGGAGCTCCGGTAAAGTCTGCAAGCAGGTAGATATCATAAGGCCAGTTGGTGGGTGTCCAGACAGGGTCGTTGTCGTCAGGTGATGGCGTTGACCCCAGGGTCAGGTTGTAGCCGTTTGCTGTCATGTCATAAACAGTTTGCCCGAAAACCTCATTCATCCGCCAGCATGCAGTAAGCCCCGATTCAGAACCATTGAGGTAAACGGTCATGCTGCCCTGCAGTTCGCTTTGTGTCCTGGCAGTGTTCCAGACCCTGACTTCATCAATCATACCTTTAAAAAAGCGGTCCGTATTGATTCCCCGGCCACCTATTTCTATGGTATTGACATCCGGATTGTTGTCGAACTGGAAGAAGCCGGCATTGACCCCATTGATGAACAGATTGCAGAGGTCGCCCTGTTTGGTGACGGCAATATGGTTCCACTGATTCAGATAGACCAGACCGGTGTCGCTGATGACGTAATTCCAGTTGCCGCCGGCTGATTCACCGTAAAGAAGTGATCCGTTCTCATTCAGTCTGAACTGCACCCCATCGGCGCCATACCAGTAAACAATCTCCCTGATGTTGTTAAATTCCTCAGGATTAATCCATGCTTCAATGGTAAGGTCGCTGACCGGAAATCCGATGCCCTGCACTGCAGCATAATCATCGAAACCGTCAAAATATAGTGCATAAGAGAAAAGGCCATTGCTGTATGCCGTGATATAATCCTGCCTTACCAGCGTATCAGCGCCCTTGGCATCCGAAATAACGAGCTTCACAGTATAAATGCCAGGCAAAGAGTAATTCCAGAGAGGATTCTGATCATAAGAATCAAAATTTCCGTCGTTGTCGAAATCCCACTGCCATGAGGCGGGATTTCCCATGGAGAAGTCGGTAAACTGAACATCCAGGGGAGCAATTCCCGATCCCGGGTTTACCGAAAAGTCGGCCAGAAGGTAGGTATCGTAAGGCCAGTTGGTGGGTGTCCATTGCGGATCGTAGGTGTCAGGGGCATTTGATGAGCCAAGTGTCCCGTTGTATCCGTTGCCGGTGAAGTCGTATGCCACCTGTCCGGCCACGTCGTTCAGGCGGTAATATGCCTGCAATCCCGTCTCTGTTCCTGACAGGTATGAGGTCATAGAGGACTGTATTTCGGATTGTGTTCTGGCTGCGGACCATATCCTGACCTCGTCGATGAGCCCTTCGAAGAAACGGTCACCGTAAACTCCCCTTGCGCCGAAATTGATGTTTTCGACCACCGGGTTGTTGTCGAACTGCCCGGAGGCCACCTTTACACCGTTAATATAAAGATTTACAAGGTTTCCCTGTTTTGTGGCAGCGATATGGTTCCACTGGCTGAGATAGATAAGGCCATAATCGCAAATCAGATAATTCCAGTTGCCGCCGGCGCTTTCGCCGAAGAGGGCTGTTCCCCCGGTATTCAGCCTCAGTTGTACGCCGTCGCCTGCCCCGTACCAGAATACAATTTCCTGAAAATTGTCAAAGTTCTCAGGTTTGATCCATGCTTCTACCGTAAGGTCTTCCGGGTATGGGATATTATTGACCTGGGCGTAGTCATCCTGTCCGTCGAAACCCAATGCATGGGAGCGGAGGTGCTGGTTGGGAGTGACGGTAATGTAATCTGTTTTCACCAGCGAATCCGTTGCCGTGGCATTGGAAGCTTTCAATTTAACAGAATATGTGCCTCCCTCGAAGTACATCCACTGCGGATTTTGATCTGTGGCATCGTACACGCCGTCGTTCTCGAAGTCCCAGGCCCAGGAAACCGGGTCCAGCAGGGTGGAGTCGGTAAACTGCACCGGCAGTGGCGCTTCGCCTGATAGAGTATCCGCTCCAAAATTAACGACAAGTGGCAGGTTTGAAGGATCGAACCAAGGGTTGAAATTCACTTGCCCCAAGGACGCATTTTCGTCATCATCGTAAATGTGGGCATCGATCTCCGCTTCGGTGTAGTAGCCCCAGTCATTGTAATAAGCATTTATATCACCGGAATTATTATAAAGTTGAATGCCCCCGCCATCGTTGTTGATGAAGGCGTTCAGTCCAGCTTCCGACAGAACTGACTGGCCCAGGTCTGGAACCCCACCGTTAACATATACCCCGTAGCGTGTATTGTCCCTGAATGTGGTCCCCCGAAGTGCGAAATCCGAGCTGTTTGTCCGGATCCCATCGTATTGGCTGTATTCCACAACAGAGTTATTCATCACAGCCGAATCGGGATGGCTGAAATAGAGGGATGCATAACTGTTGGTGGTGGTTCCT
>JAFGME010000079.1 GCA_016927695.1 Bacteroidales bacterium | reverse complement strand
CAGGTCGTTGTCGTAAATGCAGGCATAATCGGGAGGAATGCCGTATTTGGTGGCAATCGGGTGGGTGGCGTCAATGTAGTATTGGGTACCATCCATGATGCTCTCGCAAAACTTCACACCTGCAGGCTGGGTCGTATCCTGGATCTTCATCTGTACGTGTAGCAAACCTATGTTTATCGGGTACTGGGGTATATCCCAACCAATGGGAGGAGGACCCATCAGGCTCATTTCCACCATAAATCCGACTGCAGTGTCGCTGCCAGAGGGCCCATACAGATTATAAACCATTATACCCCCAACCTGCGCCTGCAACAGCGTCAGTTTCTGGTATGTAAGTCCGCTGCTTGCGATTATGTTTTTGCCAAATGCAGCAGTATCGTATTTAAAATACAGCATCAGGTCGCTGGCATAAGTATACGGTTCTGAACAGGAGATCACAACATCAAATTGCAATACAGGTTGATTTCCCTGGTTGATAACCATTACATTGTCAAACTTCCAGTGGAGCACCGGTTCCTGGGCCGCGAGGCCGAGGGTAACCAGCAAGAGGGTTGTGATAATACTATTTTTCATGATTACTCTTTATTATATCAGTAATTAATAAAGTTATTCAGTTTTTTGTTACAACTACTTTCCTGTTTACATTTCCTTGCAGGGTAGTGATTTCAAGATAATATACCCCTTCCGGTAAAGTGGCAACAGGGATAGAGAGATTATCCGTTTGAATATTGCCGGATTTCAATCTAACCATGCCCATCAAGTCAACCATTACCCAGGAAGTGATATTCACCGTGGATTCAATCACCAGGATATTTTTCACCGGATTGGGGTATACTTTCAGCCCGCAATTTCCCTGTTCATTCGTACCAAGTGAGAAAGACACCCAGGTTTCATTGGATGGAAGCGATTCACCGGATGAATACATGGCCGTCACATAATAACTTGCGCTGTCAGGATACCAGGGCAAATAATCAGTATAGTGTGTAATTCCCGGCGGTGTGTCATCCAGAAATTCATACCCGTTTCCATCCCACATATTCCTATAGATGTAATATTCTTGCAGAGTCATGGCGCTTTTTATGACAGCTTCTGCATTTGGCCTGTACAAGGGGGCATTCCACTGGAGGGGTACTTCAAGGGAGAAACCGGTGTGGTAATTAACAAGATTAGAAGGCGGGTAGCAAGGTTCCATTAATGTTTGAATACATGCCGGAAAGGATTCCTTTCCCTGAAATAAGGCCATAACACAATAAAAATGCTGACCTTGCTGTCCTGTTAAAAGGCAAAAAGTATCCGTAATGGTACAAACCGGGAGCATGTTATCCTCCACCCTGTATCCTGTCGTCAGACTTCCGGCAGGGTCATGCCAGTACAACAGAACCGTATCACAATTAATATTATAATAAAGATCGACTGAATAGAGTGGCAGCAGGCAGGTGTCTGCAATGGCAGTCTGACCTGCAACAATCCATATGTCAATAACCACCGGGGTATTCAGGTAGATGGGATTAGCCAGGATAAGCTGGTATTGGCCGGGCAATATACTATCGATGGTATATGTACCTGTAGCAGAGGTAACTGTCGAATAGGGGCTTAAGACGACATTGATTCCTCCTATGCCGTTTCCTGTGAGACAATCGCTGATGACACCCGAAAGTGTTCCGGTTGTTGAAACAGAATCAAGAGTAACAGGCACATTGAGGAACTCTGCACAGTCAGGGTCTACTGTTCCGTAATATGGATTAAAGTTGATTGCCGTCACTGTCAGATTATAATTACCGCTGACAAGTTCCAGGAAATAATATCCGGTTGAATCGGTCAGGCAAGTAGAGTCACCAACCTGAACAAGTGCGTTTTCAATAGGTTGCTGATTTATATTGCGGACCAGCCCATAAACTATTCCGGTGCCATTTGGGTCAGGGGGAAGGCTGAAATCCTGCACAGTTACCGGAATGTTACTAATAGTAAGGCTCACTGTTTCAGGAAAATGACAAAATCCATCAGCTGTTACATCAATGTTTCCACAAGGGAGCCTGAACGAATAATCTCCATTCAAATCGCTGTAACATTCGAAGTCACCGGTAAATATATGCGCATTTTGAACCGGTGCGCCTGATACAGCATCATGAACCTGACCCTTCAGTTCCGAGCACGGAATGAATCCTCCAAGATTGTTTATATAGATGCATTCAAAACCAGGAGGGTAACCATAAACACCATTGTATTGATTCACATCTACATACGTTTGCACCCCGTTCATTTCTCCTTCATTAAAGAATATCCCCCAGTTCGGGTTGGACGGATCCAGGATCTTTGCTTTTAGAGACGCATAGCCTTTCCAAATAGTATCCACCTCGTTCATATATATAGGATTCCCGTAAGTAAATGTCGAAACGCTCATCATATTAATTGTTGCAGCAGGCTGGTTTCCGGAGCTGTATACATTGTACAAAGGCGTACCGGCAATCTCCCCGTACAGAAGCTCCAGCCTTTCATGATAAAACCTGTTGTTATTAATGACCGGATGACCAAATACTCCTGGATTGAAGTCAAATACAAGATGAACCTCCTGATGAAAGGTACCTTGTTGTGAACTTTTCACCTGGACATCAAAATACAGTGTATCGTTTTGAACCGAATAATTGGCAAAACGCCAGTAAAGCGTTGGGTTGTTTATGGGTTGCAGGTAAATACTGATGGGTGGAATGCTTTGGTTGCATTCGATCTGAACAATGGCAGATTCACTATAATAACCTGGAAAGGATGCGACTAATTCATAAGTCCCCGAACAATACACTTCCAGTGAAAACAATCCCCCGCCAACTGTTGAAGTGGAACCCTGTCCGCATTCAACAGTTGCCCCCTGGATCCCCTGCATTGTAATCGCATCATAAACAGCACCTGAAATTATACCAACAGCAGGAGGGAGTTGAACATCAAGGAGGGTTGTGTCGCCCTTTACTATTTCAACCCCTTCAATAGTTACCGGGCAACTGCAGTTTTCTTCAAAAACCACATCATAGGTATAGGGCGAGAGTGAAAGTTCATAATGGCCACCGTAAGTGGAATACGTAACATATGGCCCGGCAGTTATAACAGCGCCAACTAACGGTCCAGACATCAAATCGACTACCGTTCCCCATAGAAATCCTGTCTGCAAAATCAATCCCAGCAGGTCGTTGTCGTAAATGCAGGCATAATCGGGAGGTATGCCGTATTTGGTGGCAGTCGGATGAGTTGGGTCAATATAATACTGGGAGCCATTCATCAGGCCCACACCTCCCATTTCACCGATAAATTCGATCCCTGCCATTTGGGAGGTGTTCTGGATTTTCATCTCAACCCTAAGTACCTGTCCGAATTCATTCCAGGGCATATCATATCCATACCCTGAGGTTATTATGCAATCAATAGAGATTGCGACAATCCCGGGATTGGCACAATCAGGGCCGGAAACAGTGTACCATTCTGTGAACCCCGGAGGATCCTTGATCAGTTCGCCCTTTTCTATGCTTATGTTTCCATTTATGCAAACTTCAGGGCCGAAGGCAAGGGTATCGTACCTGAAAAATATTTGCAGGTTCTGATGGTAGGTTCCTGCCTCGGTTGCCCTTGCCATAATATCAAACTGCAATACATACTGACCGGATTGGTTGATTACATGTGGATTTTCGAACTTCCAGCGGAGCGCCGGATCCTGGGCTGCGAGGCCGGTGGAGGCCAGGAGAAACAAAACGGCAATTCCGGTTTTCATATTATGAATGTTTGGTTTTTCTCTTTTGCATGGTAAAGATAAGAAAAATAATTGCTGAAACGCAAGATTATGTTTGAAAATATATGTCGTGACAATGAATAATTCCCAATCCCGGTTTGATCCGTAAGCTTCTTACGGGAACCATCCGGCTTTATAATTTAAAACGATTCCAAATAGATTGACTTTCTGTAGTTTCTTTCAACTTTTTACGCTTAAATGCTGTCTTTTAAAGGGATAAAATATTAGCTTTGGTCCCCGGATAAAATGATCATTCAATCGAACTGTGGTATGAACAAATTGCACACCTTTCTTTTTTGTTTCCTTTTATTTCCCGTTCTGGCATTCTCCCAGGAGAAACGAGGGCTTGAAGACACCCTCACGCATCACCTTCAACCCTGGGAAGCCAAGCTAAAACACCTCAACGGAAAAGATTTCGTCGCCACGCCGCCACCTGTCGGGCCGGTGCGTAATGTGGCAGAATTCGACCGCATGCAGGGGGTTCTTATCCGCTATCCTTTCGGCATCCCGATGGCAGTGATCAAGGAAATGGCGGAAGACGTTATGGTGACCACCATTGTCACCGGCACAAGCCAGGAAAATACGGTCAGGGGCCAGTACACAAGCAATGGCGTTAACCTTTCCAACTGCAACTTTCTTCATGCGCCAACCAACTCGTACTGGACAAGGGATTACGGTCCATGGTATGTCTTCGACGGAAACGGCGATCCCGGCATCGTTGATTTTCCCTATAACCGTCCACGGCCATACGATGATGAGATACCGGTAAAGATGGCTGCCTTCCTGGGAATTGACCTTTACGGTATGGACATAGAACACACCGGAGGCAACTACATGACTGACGGCATGGGCATTTCCTCCTCCACCGATCTTGTATGGACCGAAAACCCATCGCTGACACATGCCCAGATCGACCAGATGGTGTTGAATTACCTGGGGATAAACACATACCATGTTGTTCCGGACCCCAACAATACCTACATCGACCACATCGACTGCTGGGGTAAATTCCTTGACACCGACAAGATACTCATCAGGGAAGTGCCTCCCAGCCATTCACAATACGATGAAATCGAAGCAACCGCAGCCTTTTATGCCTCGCAGACTACATCCTACGGGACAAATTTTGAAGTGTACAGGGTATATACCCCCAACAATGAGCCTTATACAAACTCACTCATCCTCAACAATAAGGTGCTGGTGCCGCTGAAAGGGACTTCATGGGACGATGAAGCCATACAATCGTATGAAGAGGCTATGCCCGGATATGAAGTGATCGGGTTTGTTTACAGCGGATGGGACCCGACCGATGCGCTCCATTGCAGGACAAAAGGGGTGGCCGACATCGGGATGTTGCACATCAGGCACCTGCCCATCCACGGCAACGCTCCTGTCCTCCCTCAATACCAGATTGATGCGGAAGTTACCGCACATAGCGGCCAGACCGTTTACAACGATTCGGTTTTTGTATTTTACTCCCTGAATGACGGCCCTTTCACTGCGCTCAATATGACCCATGTGGCAGGCAACGATTACATCGCTTACATCCCGGGACAGCCCGAAGGAAGTAAAATTGCCTATTATCTTTACGCAGCGGATGCTTCAGGGCGGAGTGAAACCCATCCCTTTATCGGTGCAGCCGATCCGCATATCTTTTTTTCAGGGCAGCCGCTTTTTCCTGACATCAGTGTGATGCCTGCTGAAGTGAACGCCACCTGTGCAACCGGCGGATCTGTCCCGGAATCGCTTACCCTTTACAACAACGGGCAGTTCCTGCTCAATTACCAGATCAGTTGCAACGTGTCCGTTACAGAAGATTTTAATTACACAGTTTCAAACAGCCCCTCCAAATATGCTTATGATTATAACACTTACACAGAGCTCAACTGGACAGGACAACCTGTGAGCCAGTCGGGGGTCATTGCCGGATGGGGTATCTCCTACACCTGGTCCACAGACAATTATGCCTATGAGGGGTCCTTTTATGTTAAATCGCCTTCCGGAACCACAGCAATGATTGCCAGCGGGAATGCCAACGGAACCTATACGGTTTCACTTAACCATTTCAATGGCCAGGAAATGAACGGAATATGGCAGATATGGATACAGGACAGTTATGGCGATGGAGGCCACCAGGCAACAGGCATAACTATGACCATAACCAGGGAGGTGCCTGTGAGCAGTTGGCTGAGTGTCAACCCGGCAACCGGCACGGTCAATCCTTCCGACAACGAAGGAGTTACTGTGATCTGTGATGCATCAGGTCTGAGTGAAGGGATGTTTGAAGGGACCCTGACCATCGCATCCAATGACCCTGACACTCCTGAAATCAATGTTCCCGT
>JAFGME010000078.1 GCA_016927695.1 Bacteroidales bacterium | reverse complement strand
AGGTGTTTTGAATCAGAACGGATCAGGTCGAAAATCATTTTTGAACTCACCCCTTCGATGGGATTCTCACGTGCAGGATAAATATCCGTCAGAATGATTTCATCCAGATTTTCGAGGCTTTCGGCAAAACCTGCCGCCAGATCCCTGGTCCGGGAGTAAAGATGAGGCTGAAAAATCCCTGCCACCTTTTTACCTCTGTAAATTTTCCTTACAGCATCAGTAAACGCTTCTATCTCAGTAGGGTGATGGGCGTAATCATCAATAAAAACGATATCTTCACGGTTGATCAGCACCTCAAATCTTCTGTTGATGCCTCTGAAAAGAGGCAGAGCCTGCCTGACGGCCTCCTCCCCGATCCCTGATTCAAGCGCCACAGCAATGGCAGCCATTGCATTCCCAATATTGTAAAAACCGGGAACCCCGAGGGTGATGTCCTTTATCACACCTCCAGGGTAAACAGCATCAAAACGGTATAAACGCTCCTTTGTCAATGCAATATTGGTGGCATAAAAGTCTGCCTTCGATTCCACGGAATAGGTAAACAGCCTGATTTTTTCCAGCGATGAAAAATACTCTTCAAACTCTTTATTTACGATCACTTTGCCCCCTTCCGGCACACGGGAAACAAACCTTTGAAATGCCTCTGTCAGGCTGCCAAGATCGCCGTATATATCCAGATGGTCAGGTTCAACCGAAGTAACGACGGCCATTTGAGGAAACAGTTTCAGGAATGAACGGTCGAATTCATCGGCTTCCACAACCATTATTTCAGGATTCTCTGACAAAACAAGGTTGCTTTGAAAATTTTTGGAGATACCACCCAGGAAGGCGTTGCACCTTTTTCCTGCAAAATCAAGCAGGAAGGCAGACATGGCTGAGACAGAGGTTTTACCGTGGGTTCCGGCTATTGCTATTGCCAGAAGAAATTTGGTAAGCATACCCAAAATTTCCGATCTCTTTCTGAATGGAATGTCCTTTTTTTTAAGAAACACAAATTCCTCCAGATCAGGGGGAACTGCAGGGGTGTATATGACGAGGTCGATGTTGGCGGGGATCATTTCCGGGCTGTCGGAAAAATGAAGGTCGATCCCTTCACCTTGCATTTCAAGGGTAAGTGATGTTTGCGTACGGTCGTACCCGTAAACTTTTACCCCCTTTCTGTGGAAATAACGGGCAAGGCCGCTCATGCCAATGCCTCCGGCTCCAAGAAAATAAACACTATGTAACTGATCCATTTTCATTTATCCCATCAGTTTTTCCAGTTCATCCACAATTCTTTCCGCGGCATTTTTTACCGAAAACCGCTTTATGTTTTCCCCATACCTTTTCAGTAACTCCGTATCGTTGATAATTTTCTTAATTACCTTAGCCAATTGGTCCCTGACTTCATTATCCCTGATCACCCAGGCTGCTTCCCTTTCGGCAAAGGCAAGGGCGTTGATCATCTGATGGTTTTCTGCAGCCGAGGGAAGGGGAACAAAAACGGCCGGCTTTCCAGCCAGGGCAATTTCACTCATGGCAATGGCCCCTGCCCTTGAAATGACAAGGTCTGAAGCAGCGTATGCAAGATCCATCCTCCGGATAAATTCGAAAGGCTTTACGTTATCCAGTTTCATTGCGCTTACGGATGCGCCTGCCTGCGTAAAGTAATGTTTTCCCGTTTGCCATATCAGCTGAATCCCTTCGTCCCTGAAGAAACCGAGGTGGGTCTCAACAGCTCTGTTGACAGCCAGTGCGCCCTGGCTGCCGCCTACCACCAAAATCATGGGACGCGATCGGTCAAGGTCAAAGAAACGGATGGCTTCATCCCTTTTATCTTCAATGTTTAACATTTCTTTTCTGACCGGATTGCCAGTCATGACGATTTTATTTTTATCGAAATATTTTTCCATCCCGCCGAAGGCCACACACACTTTTTTCGCCGATTTGGCAAGCAACTTATTTGTTTTTCCGGGGATGGAATTCTGTTCCTGTATCAGTACTGGTATTCCAAGCATTGAGGCAGCTTTCAGGGTTGATCCGCTGGCATATCCACCAAAACCTGCGACAGCACAAGGCTTGAACCTGATCAGAATAGCTGTGGCATGCAATAAACTCCAGGTCAGCTTCACCGGAAAAATCAGGCTGCGCATGCTGAGTTTTCTCTCCATTCCGCTGATCCATAAACCTATTACACGGAAGCCTGCAGCAGGAGCCTTTTCCATCTCCATTCTGCCTTTTGCCCCAATATAAAGTACTTCGGCATCAGGATACCGTGACCTGAACTCCAGGGCCACCGACAGGGCCGGGAAGATATGCCCCCCTGTACCTCCGCCGCTTACCACAAGCTTTTTACTATTGCATCGCCGGTTCAACATTTACCTCCTGTGTTTCAAGATCCCTGCTTACGCTTAAAATGATGCCTATGGAGAGGCTTGTAAACCATATCGAAGTGCCTCCCATGCTGATCAATGGCAGAGTTTGCCCTGTCACCGGCAAAAGGTTCACTGCCACACCCATGTTAATCATAGCCTGAAATACCAGGCTGAAAGTCACGCCAATGGCCAGGAACGCCCCGAAGTTCTTAGGGCATCGGGCCACAATTTTCACTGCCCTGTAAAGCAAAATGAGATATAGCATAACCACTATTATGCCGCCAATAAGGCCGTACTCTTCAACAATAATGGCAAAAATAAAATCCGAATAAGGATGGGGGAGAAAATTCCGCTGGTCGCTGTTGCCTGGCATCTTGCCGATGATCCCCCCGGAGGCGATGGCAATTTTCGCCTGCTCCACCTGGTAATTGGCCTCTGTATCCCCATTGCTGAAATTCTCTATCCTGCTTTTCCATGTGCCGAACCTTGGAAATGCATCGGGGGCAATGCTGTAAACAAGGTAGACCAACAGCAACGAAAACACCCCTATGCCGATCATAGCCATGATATGCTTCATACTGATCCTGCCAATAAACATAAGCACAAGGCTTGTGGCAAACAAAATGGCGGATGTGGAAAAGTTGGCCGGCAATATCAGAAGACATATTATAAGCACAGGCACAATCACCGGAATAAAAGCAGAACTGAAATCCTTGATCTTATCCTGCTTGAGGGTGAGCACCCTGGCAAGGTAGGTGATCAATGTGAGCTTGGCCAGGTCGGAAGGCTGGAAGGTGAGGTTAAATGGAAGGGGGAGCAGCCTTTTGGCTTCATTTAATTCGAGTCCGATAAAAAGGGTGATCAGCAACAGGATGGCAGCGATGTATAAACCGATCTGAAATATCCTTGAATAATAGGTATATTTTACCCTGTGTGCAAGGTACATCAGGAAAAACCCCAACAACAGGATGATCAGGTGTTTCATCATATAATACTCGGTGTTTCCGTGCTGATATTTATAGGCCAGGGTACCGGTAGAGCTGTACACTGCCAGTAAAGAAAAAACCGACAAAAGGATCACCACCATCCAGATCACTTTGTCGCCTTTCAGCCTGCCAAGAATTGCCATCATAATCACCTCCTTTACGTTACAAACTTCTTACAGCTTCTTTAAACCTGTTTCCACGGTCTTCAAAATTTTCGAACAGGTCGAAGCTGGCACAGGCCGGCGACAGCAAAACAACATCGTTCTGCTTTCCCAGATAAGAGGCAATCTTAATCGCTTCCGGCATATTGTCCGTTTCATAAATGGAATCAATCACTCCGCCAAAAGCCTCTATTAACCTGTCGTTGTCTTTTCCGAGACAAATAAGAACCCTGACCTTTTCTCTGGCAAGGTCCCTCAGCGCTGAATAGTCATTCCCCTTGTCGATACCTCCGGCGATCCAAATCACGGGATGCGACATGCTTTCCATAGCATACCAGGTGGAATTCACATTGGTGGCCTTTGAATCATTGATGTAATCCACACCGTGGATGCGGGCTACATATTCAAGGCGGTGCTCAACATTTTGAAAATCCGAAAGGCTTTCCTTGATCAACTCTTTCCTGATGTCAAGGATTTTCGCAGCAATGGCAGCAGCCATCGAATTGTAGATGTTGTGCTTCCCCTGTAAAGCTAAATTTTCAAGTGTCATGTTCAAAAAGTTTGAATTTATATTGACTATCATTTCATTATTTACAATCCAGGCCCCCTCGCCTGACAACTTCTTCCTGACCGAGAAGGGGAATTTCCCTGCCTGTACCTTTGTTTTAGAGATATAATCAGTGATCACGGGATCATCCGCGTTGTAAATGAATGCATCCCTGTCGGTCTGGTTTTGAAGAATGCGGAATTTCGACCTGGCATAATTCTCAAAACAGTAGCCGTACCTGTCGAGGTGATCGGGGGTGATGTTGAGCAAAACGGCAATATCCGCTTTAAAACCAAACATTCCGTCAAGCTGGAAACTGCTGAGTTCAATCACATGAACATCGTTTTCCTCCCCGGCGACCTGTAAAGCATAGCTTTTACCGATATTACCCGCCAGGGCCACACGCAAACCCGCCCGCTTCAGGATATGATAAATCAGGGATGAAGTTGTGGTTTTTCCATTGCTACCAGTAATGCAAACCTTCGTTGCCCCGGAAAACCTGCCCGCAAATTCAATCTCTGAAATCACCGGTTTTCCGTATTTCCCCAGTAAGGCAACAACCGGGGCATTGTCAGGAATTCCCGGGCTTTTCACCACTTCATCTGCCTGCATGATCCTTTCTTCAGAGTGTTTTCCCTCTTCAAAACTTATGGCATGATGTAAAAGAACCTGTTTATAATTTTCCTTTATTTTACCTGTATCAGAAACAAAAACCGCATAACCCTTTTTCGCTGCCAGCACGGCGGCCCCTGTACCGCTTTCGCCCCCCCCGAGTATTGCAATTGTCATTTTCAACATTCATTATCTCAGTTTCAATGTGATAATCGTAAACACGGCCAGCATAATCCCGGCAATAAAAAACCTCTGCACTATCTTGGGTTCCGGATAACCGAGAACCTGAAAATGGTGATGCAGCGGCGACATTTTAAAAATCCTCTTCCCGGTACCGGTTTTCATTCTGGTGTACTTGAAATATCCCACCTGCATGATTACAGAAAGGCTCTCGACCAGGAAAATTCCACAGAGCAGCGGAAGCAAAATCTCCTTGCGGATGAGAATGGCAAATACCGCAATGATACCGCCCAGGGAAAGGCTTCCGGTATCACCCATAAAAACCTGCGCCGGGTAAGTGTTATACCACAGGAAACCAATGCATGCCCCGACAAAGGCGCTGACGAAAATGGTCAGCTCACCTGTATTGGGCAGATACATTATATTAAGATAATCCGCAAACACAATATTGCCGGAAACCCAGGCAAGTATGCCCAATGTGGCCCCGATGATGGCCGAAGTGCCCGTGGCCAGACCATCCATACCGTCGGTGAGGTTGGCCCCGTTTGAAACGAAAGTGATGATCAGAATCACAAAAGGGACAAAAATGAACCAGGCCCAATCCCTGTAACCTTCACCAAGGAATGACAGCAATCTGGAGTAATCGGCCTCGTTGTTTTTCAGAAAAGGCATGGTTGTTTTCGTTGACTTCACCATCTCTGAAGAAAACCGGAGTGAAGGGTCGGTAACTCCCATACCCTCCTCTGTCTGCATAGGTTGCCTGACTTCCGTTTCGGAAATCTTTTCACGGATGACCACATTTTCATTAAAGTACATCGTCAACCCAACCACGAGGCCCAGCGCCACCTGTCCGTAAATTTTAAATTTGCCTGCCAGGCCCTTTTTGTTCTTCCTGAATACTTTGATGTAATCATCGATAAATCCGATCAGGCCCAGCCAGACCGTAGAGAAAATCATCAAAACAATATAGATATTATCAAGCTTTGCGAACAAAAGCGTCGGGATGAGAATGGCGCCCAAAATGATCAGTCCGCCCATGGTCGGTGTCCCCTGCTTTTCCTTCTGACCTTCGAGGCCAAGGTCGCGGATCAGTTCCCCCACCTGCTTTTTCACCAACAGCCTGATGAGCCTTTTTCCAAATAAAAGGGAAATAATCAGGGAAGTGATCACCGCCATGGCTGCCCTGAAAGAGATGTACTGAAAAACCCCGGCGCCGGGGAAATTCACGGTTTCGTCAAGATATGTGAATAAATAATAAAACATCTCAGGTCCTGTTTGTATTGACCAATAAAAATTTCTCCAGCATTTCCCTGTCGTCAAAAGGGTACTTCACCCCTTTGATTTCCTGGTATTTCTCATGGCCTTTTCCTGCCACTAGGATAATGTCACGCGGGGCTGCGAGGAGGCATGCGGTTTTAATCGCCTGCTCCCTGTCGGGAACGGCAATCACTTTATGCTTCAATTCAGGATCGATCCCCTTAATGATCTCATTGATAATATTTTCAGGATATTCGCTTCTGGGATTATCAGAAGTGATGATCACTTTATCACTCTTTATGGAAGCAATCCGGCCCATCACCGGCCTTTTTGTCCTGTCCCTGTCGCCTCCGGCGCCAAAAACAGTGATCAGGGTTTCATTGCCCGACCTGAAGTCCGATATGGTGGTCAGGATATTGTCCAGTGCGTCAGGAGTATGGGCATAATCAATGATCCCTAATACATTTCCTGCCGATTTTACATAATCGAAGCGGCCCTCAGCTCCCCTCAGAATGCTTAATCCGGCTAAGATCCTTTGGTTCTCCATGCCCATCAGTGTTGCTGCGGCATAAGCGGCAAGCAGGTTATAGGCATTGTACCGGCCAATCAGCCTGAACCAGATCTCAACGCCCCCGATCTTCAGATGCAACCCTGCCAACTGGTTTTCTATAATTTTACAGTTAAAATCTCCCCTGCCTGTGAGACTGTAAGATTTAACGGCTGCCCTGGTGTTTTGTACCATCACTTTCCCATTCCTGTCATCGGCATTAATAAGTGCGAAGGCTGAAGCGGGAAGTGTGTCAAAAAACGATTTCTTCACCTTCAGGTACTCATCAAAGGTTTTGTGATAATCGAGGTGGTCATGTGTCAGGTTGGTGAAAATTCCCCCTGTGAATATCAACCCTGAGGTTCTTTTCTGGTGCAGAGCATGGGAGCTCACTTCCATGAAACAGCATCTGCAACCCTCATCCGCCATTTGCCGGAGAAAGCCGTTCAGTTGTACCGGATCGGGAGTGGTATGGGTGGACGGAATTTCTTTGTTTCCGATTTTGTTGATGACCGTTGAAATCAAACCGGCTTTGATGCCCTGTGCTGTAAACAATCCATGCAAAAGAAAAGCTGTGGTTGTCTTTCCGTTGGTGCCAGTGATACCGACCAAATCAAGCTGCGAGGAGGGATGATTAAAAAAGGAGGAAGCCATCATCGACAGGGCGTTATGACTGTCTTTCACCCGGATAAACAAAACCTCTCCGGAAGTATCCTCAGGAAGGTCTTCGCACACAATAACCCCTGCACCCTTCTGTACGGCTGTGTCAATAAAATGGTGGCCATCGGCCAGTGTACCCTTAACAGCCACAAAAATATCCCCTTCAGTCACCTTCCTGGAATCGAAGACCACTGAACCAACGGCCCTTTCCCTGTCATCCGACCGGGAGATAACCTCCACACCCTGCAATATTTCACTCAGATACTTCACTTTTCAGACTTCAAGTAGTATTTTAATTCCCTCTCCCCTGCTGATTTTCCTGCCCGGAGGCAAGGTCTGATCCCTGACAAATCCTTTTCCTTCCAATGTGACTTTCAGTCCAAGGCTTTCAAGGATAAACAAAGCGTCCCTGGCACCCATACCTTTCAGGTTAGGGACCACGCCTTCCTGAACGGTCCTGCTTTGCAGCCGTATCTGGTCGCTTTCCGTCTTAACCGTTACCACCCATTGCGACCCGGCGCCTGCAGTATCCAAAGGAATATTCAGGCTTTTGTGCAAAAATTCGAGATCACTCCTGTTTCCAATCATCCACTGGGGATAGTCGGCATTCTGCACAGCATCGGGTTTTATCTCATGAATATCATAACTGTTGGCATACACCTTATCGGCAATTTCTTTGAACACCGGAACAGCCACCGAACTTGCATAATACCTTCCGGTGGATGGCCGGCTCACCACCACAATGCATGAGTACTTCGGATTATCGGCAGGAAAATAACCAACAAATGAAGCATTGTAGTTCTCCTTATCATACCCCTGGTTCTTCCGGGCTATCTGTGCCGTACCTGTTTTACCGGCAATTTTATACACTGAATTGGACAGATTTTTTGCCGTTCCCCTTAACACCACACCTTCCAATAATGACCTGGCATCGCTAAGGGCCTTTTCCGAGCCTATTGATTTGCTGATAACCTCGGGTTCAATTCTTTCAATCGTCTGGTTGGCATACTTGATCTCATTAACAAAAACGGGCTTTACCATCACACCGTCATTGGCTACCGCATTGTAAAAAGCCAGCACCTGCAAAGGGGTAAGCATCACTTCATAACCAATCGACATAAACGGCAGGGAAACCTTTGACCATTCTTTATCTTTCGTATTTTTAAGATAGGGAGTTGCCTCGCCCGGGATTTCAATATTCAGAGGGCGGTCGATGCCCATTTGCCTGAGCCTGTTGACAAACCTCTCAGGGTGATCGCTATAGGCCTGGTTGACGATTTGACTGATGCCTACATTGGAAGAGGCTTCAAAGGCTTCCCTGACAGTGATCCAGTCGTTGGCAAAGTAATGAACATCTTTGATCTCCAGGTTGCTGAAACGTGTCACGCCATATTTAACATTTACGGAATCCTGCAGGTCGGCCAAACCGTCTTCGAAAAGCGACAACACCGAAGCCAGTTTGAATGTGGAGCCCGGTTCAATGCTTTCCCCGACGGCATAATTGAAAGACTCATAATAATTGCCGGACTTTTCATCCAGCTTAAGGTTGGCAATGGCTTTGACATATCCTGTGTTCACTTCCATAAGAACTGCACACCCCCATTCGGCCTTGTGCTCCACCAGGTGCCTGTAGAGCGCATCCTCCGCCACATCCTGAAGATTAACATCAATGGTTGTGATGATATCCTTGCCGTTTTGAGGCTCCACCTCATTTTCATCAAACACCGGTCGCCAGTCGCCGTTGTTTATTTTCTTCTTAAGCTGCCTGCCGTTCTTACCGCTGAGCAGGTCAGAATAAGCCCCTTCAAGGCCCACCCTGGCGCTGCCGTCCTCTGTTTCATAACCCAATGTACGTTCGGCCAGAAGGCGGTAGGGTTTCTCCCTTTTTGAATCAGGAACAGCAATGAGCCCTCCTTTGTACATTCCCCTCTCAAAAATGGGGAAATCCCTCAACTTCTTATATTCATAATAGCTCACCCTGTTTTTCACCAGATAATAGCGGTTCCCGGCTTTTCTTTCCTTTCTCAGTTCCTTTTCATAAACCCCTGCCGGTTTATCTCTGAAAAGCCTGCTGAGTTCTACCGAAAGAGCGCGGACATTGTCATTGAAGAATTTATCGGAAATGTTAGGACAGGCTACATCCATTCTGATCTCAAACACGGGAACTGAAGTAACCAGCAAACTCCCGTCGGAGGCATAAATATTACCCCTTACAGCGTGGACATCAAAATATTTCAGATTCAGTTCATGGGTTTTATCAAGCAGCTCAGCCCCTTCTTTCACCTGTATGTAAATCATCTTCACAATGATAGCCAGCCCCATCAGCAACATGAGCCCATACACAAGAAAGACCCGCTTTAATATGTCGCTTCTTACGTTCTTCATTTGTTCACTCCATTGAATTATCAACCATTATCTTTTCCGGAGGCTCAGTGGCTTCCAGTATTCCCGTATTCTGCAACCGACGGGCAATGGCCGACTGCCGGCTGCCCTGCATCAGCATTGACTTTGCTGAAACATATTCAAACCTCAGCTCCTTGATCTCTTTTTGAAGGCTTTCTATTTTCCTGATGTTTTTTTCGGCATAGTAGGAATTGGCAATGTAAGCGACCGCAAGAAGAACCAGAAAAAAGAGAAAAGGAATCTGCCTCTGCGTTTTGGCGTTGAGTAAAAATCCTCCGCCCAGCAGATGGCCTAAGAAGCCGGGAACATTGGATTCCCTTCTGTCTTTCTTCTCCTTCTTTTCTATTTTCCTGTTTGCGGGTTTACTCATCGGTTTAAGCTGTTTTTTCTGCAATCCTTAGTTTAGCGCTTCTTGCCCTGCTGTTCACCTGCAGCTCTTCCGCCGAAGCCAATACAGGTTTCCTGTTCACCGGCAAAAACGGACGGACAGGGTTTCCGTAAAAGTCACTGATGACGTTGCCTTCCGCGTTTCCGGCTTTCATGAAGTTTTTTACCAGCCTGTCTTCCAGGGAGTGATAGGTAATGACCACCAGCCGTCCTCCCTTTTTCAGGAGGCCTGCCGACTCGGCAAGCATGTCGGTGAGGGCGCCCAGCTCATCATTCACTTCAATGCGAATCGCCTGAAAAACACGCGCCATGAACTTGTTTTCCTGTCCCCTTCCGGCCAGGGGTAACAAAATTTCTTTCAGTTCCGCTGTGGTTGTCACAGGCTTCTCATTCCTGGCTTCCACAATACGCCTGGCCACCAGGGCGGCATTGTCGAGTTCACCGTAAAGCCTGAATATATTGATCAATTTCTGAAGGCTGTAATCCTTGATCACCTGTGCAGCATGAAGTGGTTTTTCCGGGTTCATCCTCAGGTCTAACGCCCCGTCGAATCTTATCGAAAAACCCCTTTGAGGATCGTCGATCTGATGCGATGAAACCCCTAAGTCGGCCAGGATCCCATCAACGGGAGCAAGCCTGAACAGATTCAGGAAGTTTTTCATATACCGGAAATTCTGATGGAGCATAATCACCCTTTCATCTTTAATCTTATTTTTAAGGGCATCGGGATCCTGGTCAAAAGCGACGATTACCCCATCACTGCCCAACTGTTTCAGCATTTCTGCGGTATGACCCCCCCCCCCGAATGTGGCATCAACATAAACCCCGGATTCCCTTATATTCAGGCCCTCAACACTCTCTTTCAGCATTACCGGGATGTGGTATTTCATACCAGATCATTTTCCTGGTCACCCATAACTTCTTCTGTGAGCGCTGCAAAATCAATTGCCCCGTCGCTAATAGCCTGCTCATACAGGTCTTTGTCCCAAATCTCCACTTTGTTGATCTGCGGGGCAATGACGATGTTTTTGCCGATGTTGGCGAAAATGGCCAGGTTTTTCGGGATCTGGACCCTTCCGCTGTTATCCAGTTCAGCAGGCTTAACGCCGGCCATATACCTGTGGATGAAATCCACGTTCTTCTTTTTAAAGCGGTTCAGCTTATTGATGAACGAAAGCTCCTTATCCCATTCCTGACGCGGGTACATCTCAAGGCACTGGTAAAAAACGCTCCTCTTCAGGATGAAACCCTCCTCCAACACACCTGCAAGCTCCTTCTTCAGGCCGTTAGGCAGCATCAGCCTGCCCTTGGTGTCCACTTTGCACTCGTATGATGTTGTGAGGTTTACCATCCTTTCAAATTCAGCTGTAAATATATAACATATTTTGCACTTTCTACCACCTGTTAACAACTTTTTTCACTTATTCCTATTTATTCCCACTTTGTGTTTATTAAACCCGGCTTTTTTGAAAATGTTTCATCCGGAAGAAAAAATATTTTTCCCAAATTTTATATACTGATATTCAATTATTTAAAATACATTTCGGGCAGAAATCGCATTATAAAAGGTATATTCAGGCAGATTTTGAATTTAATCAACCATTCTTTCAGGCTGTAAAAAAGAAGGGATGGTTATCCACACAAAAGATGATTTTTGTTGAAAGTGGGAATAAGTGGAATCCGGGATGGATGCTTTGAAATTGAAAACATATTAACCTTCTGTTTCCGGATTAATCCTTAATTTTGTTCATCATTAAAAGGCGCCTGATGGAACAACGGAAAATCCTGGAAAAGACCATTGACGTAAAGGGGGTATTTGCCGCCAAAAACCCCGCATTGTCGAAGGTTATTCCCGGTTTTGTTTACAGTTACCTCAAAAGGATTACCCATGAAGACGATATCAACCTGATTTTTTGTAACAACAGGGAGTCCACCGGGCTGGAATTCGCCCACAACATACTGAAAACCTTCGGGGCCAACATCCACATTATCAACCCGGAAAACATTCCCACAGAAGGCAGATTCATTACCGTTTCCAACCATCCGCTTGGCGGCCTTGATGGCATCGCATTGCTTGACATCGTCGGCAGAAACAGAAAAGATGTAGTTTTCCCCGTAAACGATATCCTGATGTTCCTTCCCAACCTGAAAGATCTGTTCATCCCCATCAACAAACACGGGAGCAATTACGACAATATTATGCTGCTCAACGACACTTTTGCTTCCGGCAAGGCCATCCTTTATTTTCCGGCCGGACTGGTATCGAGAAAGCAAAAAGGGAAGATCAAAGACCTTGAATGGAAAAAAACATTTCTCACCAAGGCAAAACAATTCAGAAGGGATATCGTTCCGGTACATATTGACGGCAGGAACTCGGACTTTTTTTATCATTTGGCCAACCTCAGAAAATGGCTGAAAATTAAAGCCAACATTGAAATGCTTTATTTACCCGATGAAATGTTCAGGCAAAAAAACAGAGACATCCATATCACCTTTGGGAAGAGGATACCCATCACCTTTTTCGACGGGCGTTTCAGCCTTTTGCGATGGGCGGCCGAACTGAGGGATTTTGTGTACAAACTGGCGGAAGATCCCTCCCTTGATTTTACGAAATATGATTTTACAAACAAACAATAAACCCTTTATATGGAAACTATCATACCACCGGTTGACCGCACAATGATTGAGAAAGAGCTCAATGAGAAACACTTTGTGAGAAAAACCAACAATGGCAACAATGAGATCTATATATTTTGCCATAAGACAGCCCCAAATTTAATGAAGGAAGTGGGCAGGCTGCGTGAAATCACCTTCCGTGACGCCGGTGGGGGCACAGGGATGGCGATCGACATCGATGAATATGACACCAACGAAGCCTGTTTTAAACAGCTGATTGTCTGGAACCCTGCGGAAAAGGAGATTGTCGGGGGATACCGTTTTGTTTCAGGCAAAGAGCTTGTGCCCGGTAAAGATGGAAAAATTGCCGGTCCCACGGCCAAACTGTTTGAGTTTTCCGATAAGTTTGTCAAAAATTACTGGCCACATACCATCGAACTGGGGAGGTCTTTCGTTCAGCCCGGCTACCAGCCGACGGTCAACATCAAGAAAGGGATGTACAGCCTCGACAACCTGTGGGACGGCCTCGGCGCTGTGGTGATCGACCATCCCGATGTGAAATATTTCTTTGGAAAAATCACCATGTACCCGCACTTTGATTCATTCGCAAGGGACATGATCCTTTTTTTCCTTCATAAATATTTTCCTGACAACGAGAAGCTGATGTACCCCAAAGATCCCATCCTGATCCAGACCGACCGGAAAATCCTTGACAGCATCTTTACGGGGGCCAACTATGATGAAAACTACCGGGTATTAGTGCAAAAGGTCAGAAGCCTCCACGAGGGCATTCCCCCGCTGGTGAATGCTTATATGAACCTTTCGGGGACGATGAAAACCTTCGGTACGGCGCCCAATCCAGAATTCGGGGATGTGGAAGAAACCGCCATCCTCATCAAAATAGCCGACATTTATGATTACAAAAAAGACCGGCATTTGTCAACCTACAAAAAATAAAACTTCAAATGCTGATAAAAAGTGCAAAATTCGTCGCCAGCAACGCTTCTGAAGACAAATGCCCCGAGCCCGCCCTTCCTGAATTTGCTTTCATCGGAAGAAGCAATGTGGGCAAATCATCCCTGATCAATATGCTTGCAGAAGCGAAAGGCATGGCAAAGATCAGCGGCACTCCCGGCAAAACGCAAACCATCAACCATTTTATCATCAATGATGCATGGTACCTGGTTGACCTGCCCGGGTACGGCTATGCCAAATCATCCCGGAAAGCCAGGACCCTGTGGCTGAAGCGGACCGAGAATTATCTTCTCAAAAGGAAAAACCTGCTGACCACCTTTCTGCTGATCGACAGCAGGCACGAACCGCAGGCAAATGATCTCGACCGCATCTCCTGGTTCGGGGAACACGGACTTCCCTTTGTGATCGTTTTTACCAAATCGGATAAGGTCAACAATCAGGTTTTAAAGAGCAACATAGAGGCTTATAGCAAACAACTCTCCTCCATGTGGAGCGAACTGCCGCTGGCCATCATTTCATCCGCCAAAACAAAGAAAGGCAGGGCGGAGATTTTGGAATATATTTCGGGTGTGGCAGACCTTTAATAAAAAGATAAGAGCTAAAAGATAATTGAATTTTCGTTTCATAACTTGATAATTTTATTACAATACTCCTTAGCCTGAATAATTTATAAAAATGTAAAGAAGCGGGGTAATTATTTTGTTATCTAATTGATATACAATATCTTTGAGGTAGTATTTAACATTAAATTTAGCCCATGCATAAAAGTACAAATAATTCTGGAAACCAAAAGAAAAGTCCTTCAGGACTTGAAAACCTTTTGTTTAGGCTATCAGATTTTAATAGGGAAAAGGAAACTTCGTTCCCGGCAATACCTGTATGCACAGGACAATCAACCCAACCTCAGTAAATTCTCACTACCACATTATCGAAAAAAACTTCTTCGCCGGAAGGATTCCAGAAATAGAGCTTCAGCTTTTTACCGGATTCAACCGGTTTCAGCGGCAACAGCAAAGCCATTTTGTTCCATTCGCCCGGCTCACGAATGTATTTTTTCAAAGGGGTTTTATAGTATAAGCCTGTTTCGTCAGATGAGATGACAAGCGATATTGCGGGTGTATTTCTGTCAGTTCTGAAATTGCACATCATAAAAAGCCTGGGGAATAAAGCCTTGCTGCTGACCGTGAACTCAGGGGGCAAAAGGGAGAAATACTCAACCTCTTTCCCAACGAACAAACTGTTGGGAGGGCTTACATAATTGCTGTCGCTGAGGTATGGCCTGGCAAAGGGCGGAGCAGCGCCCGACGAATCGCAACTGAATACAAATTCAGCGGCCGGGTTTGTATTCTCAAGTCCTGCAAATTCAATATAATCAACGGGTTTGCTATTCCGCCCCTTCCTGAAGACGGAAATGAGGCCGTTGCCCCCTACCCTTTCAAGCCTGCCGGTAATGGAGGGATATGCCGCCACAACATCCGAAAACAGGGAGGCATCGGGGATTACCACATAGTCAAAGCCCCATTGCAGTGATCTCTCAATGACTTCCCCTTTTGTGGCCGTAAGGGTAAAGCCTTTCCGGTCCATCAAAATGAAAGGGATATTCGGTGAATAGGCATCCATCACCAGGATCACATCTTTCCTTTCGATTCCCAGATCATCAAGAAATCCTGCTGAGCCCGAAAAATAGTCCACCGACAAAGTGATTTTATCCCAGGAGTGCGCAACTCTTCTTTCCTTTTGTATCCTGTTGTCAGAACGGATGGCCGGGGGTATGAAAAGCAACAGCAAAACCAGAAATCCTGCGGATGCATACTTCAGGCGGGACGAAAGGAATTGTAAAGTGAACAGCAGGAAAATGACGATCAGGGAAAAAAAAGTATCCAGGAAATAGTAATCATGGTGTTTTAACTGCCTGGCCATCATGACGGAGTAGAAAAGGGTTCCGGCAGCGACAAGCACAGCAAAAACGGTCAGTCTCATATCCGGCCTGAAGCTCTTCCCGTTCCGGAAAACCAGGAACAATGAAACGGCTGTCAGCAATAAGAAAACCGCCAGGTGGTAAACCGTGAGGTAATGCCTTCCCCAGCCTGATAAAACAAAACCGGCGATCTCCCGGATTTCGCCCAAAGAAGATGGCGGAAGCGGTCTGGAAAGGGCAATTGAGCCATATTCATTCCTGAGATGGTTGTTATATAGAAAATAGGATAAAATTAGCGCTATCGAAATGAAATAGGCAATGAATAGCTTCGTCCGGAAAGACCTCCTTTTCAAATCCGTCAGGAAATCGGCTCCCAGTGCAGCCAGAAGGGGTATCACGAAAGGGGTTCGCACCAGTGCGGCAAAAGTGAAGCAGGCAATGACCATGACTTCTTTCCTGAAGTTCTTTTGGATGCCGGTGTGCATGTACAAACCCATCCCGGCAAAAAAAGCGGCAAGGGCAGGAATGGTGGGAAGAAATCCTGCCTGGTAATACGTGAAAACCGGGGATAAAAAGATGAAAAACACAATGATCCATGCGGCAAAATAAGAGCCAGTTATCCTGGTTGAAAACCGGTATAAAATGAACAGTCCGACCAGGCTGAAAAGCAGGGTATAGCCCCTGAAAACCCACGGTTCCCGAGTATTGAAAAGCCACATCAGCAGAGAAACGGTATATTCATGCACCGGGAAATCGACGGCGGTGATCCCCTGCGGATCGCTTAAAGGTTTTGCAGGAGGAAACTGAGGATTGAGGTTGTACGTTTCGGGATGAAAAAAATCAAATCCGTTGTTAAGAAATCCCAGGGAAAGGGCATACCTGTCGCTCTGTGTCCATGCATGGAGATAGGATGGAAATTCATTGATCGTATTCCTGTAAAAGAAAAGGCTGCCTGCCGCCAGAAGCAGGATCAGGAGGGCGTCACCGGTTAATCTCTTGTTCTTCAACAGCTTTCATCAAAATTATGCTGTCAAAGATACTTATTAATGTATTGATAACCGGGCGTAAGTTGTCCTTTGTGAAGAATGACTGCTTTTTTGACCGGCGAAGGAAGGTCCAGTTCATCAAATTCAACATGATTGTAATCCGCCGCGGCAATGGGTTTGATATAATTGAAGAGTGCATTGCTGAACGCGATGGAAGATTCCCTGGGTAATTCACTTGGGAGGATGTCAACTGCCATCACCAGTATACCTGTTCCGCTGAAGCCCATTTCCGGTTTTCTTTTGAAAGGGTCATACACGAAAACGGGATCCTCAATCTCGGTACCTTTGTGGGTACATTCAATGGAGCCATCGGGATCGCAGGTCACATCGCCGATCACGGTAAGCTTCGGATTCCCGTTTGCATAAAGCTTTTCCAGGTAATCTTTGGTAACTATCCTGGGATACTTTTCATCCCAGTACATACAGTTCATCAGCACAGTGAGTTCCGGCACGTATTGTTCAAAAATGTTTTTATATTTTTCAGGGTGAGAATAATAATCCTGAAGGTCAAACTCATAATCGCTGTCTTTGGGAGCGGAGAGGTCCCATTCTTTAAAAACCGTTTTATAAAGCAGGTTTAACGGAAGGTTTTTCCTTTTTTTGAGTTTCAGCAATTCTGAAGGAGAAATTTCCTTTACCGGAAGGAGTGCGGCGATCTCCTGGGCGCCGTTGGAAACATTGCCATAACCTGTAAATCCAAAAGTCAGGGGGCACAATTCGGCGGGCAGACCCTTTTCGGCGATCTCCTGGCCCACTTCTGATATCACTTTACGGGCTTCATCCAGTGAGTCGTAAAGGTGTGATTGTTGTATCCTGAGAAAAGGGGTTTCATAACCCAGCTCCTTCCATCTCTGACCCAATGACCAGAGAGAATTGATCATCCCTGCCAATCCGGCGAAACGTCCAAAAAAAATGAGCCGCCGCCCCAGTTCATCCATCACCTTTTCATAGTCGATCAGCGTTACCTTTTTCTCCATCATTTTTTTCAGCATGGGCATGTTGTAAGGCTGCCCTTTGATCACATGGGAGAAGAAAATATAAGTCCCTCCTTCCTCAAAGAAAGACAAAGGCATTTCTTTCACGCCGAAAACCACCGGAACGCCTGCCAGTTCGTTGACCATCCTTGCCCCCGCCCTTTCATATTCAATGTGGGTGAAAATCCTTTTGGGAGAGCGTTGCACAAGGATCTCCAAACCCTGCTCCCTGATGAGTTTTTCAGCGTGTTTCGGAATGATGGCGACTCTGCGCTCCATCACATATTTGTCTTCATGACGAATGCCAACTCTGTTGTTCATTTGTGTAAACTTTTTTCTTTGGGTACAAACTTAGATAAATAAATTGGTAGTTGCCCATAGAAACAAAAGGATAATTTCAACGGCCATTATGCTGTACATTTTCTGTGCTATTATAATGATCAGGGCATATTCAGGGGGATGGCGATTCCATTTTTGATTTTTGATTTTTGATTTATAATTTTTGATTTATAATTTTTGATTTTTGATTTCCAGATTAACCGGTTGCCTAATCGACCAATTACCTTACAAGCAGGTTATTGAGGCGCATATAAGAACGACTTTTATTATCCCGCCTTTAGTAAAAACATCAGTCTTACCCCGAAGTATGAGTACTTTTCTTTCAGGTCTTCCGGGTCGTTCTGCCAGGTATTTGAATTTAATTCTTTGTTGAGATCCGTGAGGTCTGCTCCCATTAAGCCAAGGCTGTAGTAAGGTTCTATCATCAGTCCGGCGCCCCCGTCATCAAAGCCGCCCAGTGCAATTTTCACAAAGAACCTGACATGCATACCCAGTTCGGAATCCGACTTTGTTTTGTCCACATCTTTGATCTGATCGGGAGGGGCAACACGTGTAAGGTATTTCACGGTGGTCAGGTCCCAGCCGAAGCCGGGCGCTACAGACACCCCCTCATCCACAACGGGGAAGCCGAAATCCATGTAAAGGCCCCACAGCCTCAGATACAGGTCGCGTTGCTGCTCGGTCTGGGTGTTGTCCACTCCTTTGGCAAAAGTTTTAGCCCGGTTGTACTGTATTCCGAACTCGTAAATAAAACCGCCCGGCGCCATGCCGAAGCTGAAAACGGTTCCTTTGGTTATATTCAGGTTTTCCATGGGCGTGCCGAGCCATGTGCGGGTTTCATTGTACCTGTCAATCACATCATTGAGGTCGTCGAAACCGCCTGTGGCCAGGTTGTAACCCGCGCCGAAATAAACTGTCTGGGAAAATGATGTGCCCGATATCAAAATGAGAAGCGCTGAGAAGAAATTTTTCATAACTTAAAAGTGTGTTTTCCTGTAACAATCCTCTTTTACTGAAATCAGCAAAAATAGTTCGGGCAGGAAAGGAAATGCCATTGTGCCGGCACCATCGTAACCCTAACCTGGACAAGCCAGAACCAAAAAGGAAAAGATATAACTTTACTGGATGGAACTACTAACAGAAACATACAATAAAGAGATAGCCTGTGTACTTTCTTGTTTCGACAGGTTAATTATCAGTGGAACAATTCCTGAGATATCTTACAGTCAGGGAATGACAAAATATATGTATCAAAATGAAGTTAAGATATTTAACTATACCAAATTTGCGGAATCGTTCAGGGAAAAAATCCGGGATAATGCTGAACGGATAGCCAAAGAACACGGTATTGAAATCGAGTTTATCCGCAAAGCCGGGGTCAGAAAAAAATCAATCATTTCAGAAAAAATAGGAAAAAGGGGCGACCATCCGGGCATTGTCCATATCCTATCAGTAATGGAAGCCTGCAATACTTATAAACCCTGGCACGACAAAACAACAGGGAAAACATTTTTAAAGCCAGACACCAGCAAATGTTTGCATTACTATTTTTATTTCATTGACGAGCAAGTTAGTTTGGGATATGTTCGCGTACCTAACTGGTGCCCATTTCGGTTGCAGGTTTATGTGAACGGCCACAATTTACTGGCTTCAGAAATGAATAAGGCAGGCATTAAATATACCATGATGGATAATGGTTTTGATAGTCTCGAAGATGTAAGTAAAGCGCAAGAACTTTCGGACAACATCAGTATTGAGAAACTTCACCGCAAATTAGATGAGTTTGCCTGGCAATTCTGACCGGTTTACAAAGACTTTAACCTCAGATACCATTGGAATGTGATGCAGGCCGAATATGCCACCGACATTGTGTTTAAAAAACAGGAGGGTTTGCAACAAATCTACAATGAACTTGTGGCCACTGCCATACATACAGTGAAACCTGAAAACATTGCAACCTTTTTGGGGCACAAACTTGATTCCTGGTACCAGGGAGAAATGGGCAACAATTACAATGTACGCATCGAAGGCAGCCGCATAAAACACACGATGGGTTCGGTATCAATAAAAATGTACGACAAGTTCAGTAAAATATTGCGAATTGAAACAACATCAAACGATATAAGTTTTTTCAAACACTTCCGCGAGGTAGTACACCATGAAGGGACAACGTCGCACCAAAGGGCACCGCTCAAGAAAAACATCTACAGCCTTTCATTTCTGGCAGACAACCTGAAAGCTTCAATAGACGATATCTTGAATTTATCTCGGCTTTCGACAACATAGAAATTGGCAGAAAAAGGCTTGAAAATGTCACTTCATCAAAAAGTGAAAATAACCGGAACTACAAGGGCTTCAACTTTTTTAATACCTTCGATTTAGTTGTGTTACTGGCTATTCTTCGTGGTGAATTTAATATTAATGGGTTTAGAAATAAAAACCTGCAAAAACTACTGGGATTTAATGGCGGCAAAATTAGCAGGTTGATTAAACGGCTCAGGGTACATGGGCTAATAAAAAAGGCCACCGATTCGTATAAATATTACCTAACCAAAATCGGAAAAGAAACCATTATCATGGCTCAAAAAATTAAAGACTGGTGCTGGTTCCAGCATATTGCTATTGAATATTATGCCAAAAAATACATCAATTTGAAAGATAAGGTACTAAACCCCCTCAGTTCACAAGTGCATGCCCATTGCCTTGATTGATGGGGTTAGCGTTGAATACTATAACAGGCCCAGGCCATTTTCCGTTGTAGGTAGCACAAAAATTGTATCTTTGTGTATGTCCATTACGCATGCTCGTTTCATAACTGAAAAGTTTATTGTTTCTGCTAAGATAAGTAAGATTGTGCTTCGAGCACGCAAAGGGTTTTGAGCGGCGGCAGGATGATTTTTATTCGTCTGTTTGTCAATCCGAAGTTTTCATGTAAATTTGCATATTACTATAATCAATAAACAGATTGTATAGAAAATTGAGCTATTATTTGTGAAGAGTATTTCAAAAATATCAGACTTAAAGTGTGAGGTTATTATAGCGAACCTTTTAGAAGAAGGTTATGAGGAGGATAAAATTATCATTCATACACAGGGATTGTTTAAGAGAAATTACAGCCATGACATAGACAAGGTTATTGTTGATAATGACAGTGGCTATGTTCATGTTTTCGTTAACAGAGATGGCTTTTACGATTCACTACCAGAAAGTCTCTTTCATAAGGTAAATGCCATTTCTGGAAAGTCACAACAAGAGATTGTTGCTTCAGTTAAAGAGCAAAAGATTGAGGAGGCTAATGCGCGTAATTTCTTCTTACCATCCGAAAATGGAATTTTCTATCAAAGAGTTCTGCATGAGCTCTCTATACGAAAATTGTTCTCAAATCCGCATCTTGTCATGAGAAACCTCTGGAATGGAAAGGTACGGATACCTGAGGAATATATGCACAAGATAACTCAATTGGCTCCTTTTGGCTATTATTTCGTTGGGAATGTTGAAAAAACAGCAGAGAATCTTTCCAGCCTTATTGACGAGGTGGTACATATTGAAACTTCAACTGAAATAAAAAATTTTCCTATCGAAAATGAAATTGAGAATAAAGTAGGTGATGTCAGACTTGGGCTGGACACGATCTGCGGTCAGGATTTCGATGAAACAGCCACTATATGGAATATTGAAATAGGATTGCACAATCGAGAGGACATAGGTGAATATTTACCAGGGCATGAGAAATGGAATGTCATAATGGCATTCTGTGATTTTTTCATACCTTTCCAGATACATACAAAAATTAATATTGTGGTTGATACAGAAAAGCTTTTTGTTATAAATGATCCCGGAAATATTGGCAAGCTTGTTCCGACATCCTCAGCGTATTTAGGATATAATACTTACATATAATCTGCAATATGGGCGAATTACTTAGATATAAACAAGTTAACTGGGTAAATGGAATGAAAATCAATAGAAATCATTTCATAAGCCTCGAGAATTTTATATTGGCATACCTTCACGACAGGTCCAAAGCAATGCTCAACAGTTACTCTTATGGCCTGCTGCCTGCATTGAAGAACGAACAGAAATCAGTCAACTTTGATGTGATTTTCGATAATCAGCAAATCATAAGGGTGAAGATTAATTCGTGTAGCGCTATTACACTGGATGGTTATAGGATTGAAATATTAGAAGAAGAAGAAAAACTTTCGCGAGATTTCGATCAGGTAGTTGAGGGCACATATGATAGCAAAGGTGATAAAAGTGTTGAATTTTATCTGGTTTTGACAATCGATCCTTTTAATCGTATTCCCGTTGGCATGACTGATGTTTCTGATGATGTTCTAAAACATTCATCAGTAGTACCTAAATACCATTTGGATATTATACCCCGAAATAAATTCAAGCATACAGAGGCATCCGCTTCCATCGTAATAGGGAAAATAGATATTATAAATAACGAATTGAAAGCTGATTTAAATTTTATACCTCCCTGTACTTCTGTCAGAAGTCATCACCAGTTAATGAACTATCATTCTCTGTTCGATAAAAAGATAAGCGCTTTAGAGGAAGATTGTGTAAGACTTTTAAAGAAAATAAGAAACATAGGATATGGTTCTGACCTAACCAATGCAATTGAATATACTACTGAAAAAATAATACAGTTTCTTAACTTTTCTCTTTTCAGATACCGGAATTTCATTGTTGATTTACCACCTGTGTTTTTAATAGGTGTTTTTTCTGATTTGGCGAGAACCATTAAAAACGCTATGGATTCTTTGCCAAGCAAGGAGAATGAGATACTGCTTAATTACCTGTCAAACCATTTTGATATCTCTCCCAGTAGGATGGCTAACCTTTTGGAGAGCATCGTCAATATTGAATATGTTCATACGAATATTTTCCATTCATACAATACCGTGGAATCATTCCTGACCAATATCTCAAAAATATTCCATAAACTTCCCGAGATGGAGTTTGTCGTTGACAGGACTCAAAAACCACAGGAAAGTGATAAAAGAATTAAGATCAGGTGATCCAGCCTCTGGAAACGAATTAACTGCTTGTATATGAAAGAAAAGGACTCGCAATTCTATAAGATTCCACTTGAAATAAAATTTACAAGATTTGCTGATGGGAGGAGGCCAAAACACCCTGAAGTACCAGTTGGAGTGAGTTTTTCATATACAAGTTCTCTCAAAAAATCGATAGATGAGTTTGTTGAATTGATTATTTTAACCCGGTTTGAAGAAAATAAATATGATTACTATTTCGGGTTCTGCATATGGGATCAGGAGTTTGAAAGCATAAATATTTCCAGTTTTAACACTCGGGAAGACCCAAGACATAGTTACGAAGAATCTCTTTCTCAAACCATAATGAATTATGAAAAGAGATTGAAAGACGTGAGCGTTGAAATTCTTTTCGAAATTGACAAAAAGAAACTGGAAACACTCCGAAAAAGGATAAAATTTCTTGTAGCTGTTACAGTACAAGGCACGATTCAAAATAAGTCAAAAGATAAATACCTGAACACATTCCATTTCTCAATGGGTCCACTTTACAAATAATTTTTTCTGCATGCATCAATCAAAAGAAGAAATACTAGCCAGAATGCTAAAAATAGCTTCCGAAGAATGGAATATACCAGTTTCTGATATCCTGAAATCTGATCCCTTGATTTCAATATTACTGCAGGCTGTTGCTTACGAAATTGAAAGATTGGAGAGGCAGTATAAGAATACAGAAGAAATCATATTTCAACGGATGGCTGATATGCTTACCCCTGTGGAATTGATTTCCCCTTTCCCCTCCAGGGCTGTTGCAAAGGCCTTTCCATCAGGTGACACTCAATACATAACACCGGAGTATAATTTCTATTGTTATAAAAGAAGCCAATCGGTTCTTGAAACCACGGAGCTTGAGGTACATTTCACCCCGGTTGCAAATCATAAACTGGTCAATGGAAAAATACTTTATTTGGTATCGGGAAAGAATATTTTCAGGTCCAATGACAAAGGAAGTAAAAGTAAGAGCAATATTTTTAAAAAAGAGCTCATCATAACAGGAAAATCGAATAAAAAAATTCCCGGTAATAATTTTTGGGTTGGATTGCAGATCCCATCTGGATTTGAAGGTCTTGAAAATCTTTCCTTCTTTTTTGACCTTGAATCAAAGGATTCAATGAATAAAAGGATTTTTCTGGATGCAATTAAGACTAGCCAATGGTCTTCT
>JAFGME010000077.1 GCA_016927695.1 Bacteroidales bacterium | reverse complement strand
TGGCATCCGGTCAACATCCGGGAAGCCGCTGTTTCTGGGCACCTGGAGCAACCCCACGGCCATCACCATTCTCGACGCAGGCAATGTCGGCGTGGGCATCACCGATCCTACCGGTGATTTTGAGGTTTCTGATGCCGGATCAAATTTGTATGAGAGCACGGATGTGAGGGTTTCCTTATTCTCCGACGGAGCCAATGCCATGCCCCGTGTCAGTTTCACACGGTCGCACAGCCCTATGCCCGGGGATGACTATTCCGCTTCCGCAGTAACCCAGGACGGCGACTACCTCGGCAGGTTCACGTACAGTGGCATCAGGATCAACGGATCAGGAGGCAGCAGCACCGGCGCCGGTTGGTTCGAGATGATACAGAAAGGAAATGCTACTGAATCAGGTGTTCCCGGACAATTCCAGATCATCACCTCCAACGGCCTCGGCGACAGGAACACACGACTGGTGGTCAGCCCGTTCGGCAAAGTGGGCATAGGTACAACAGAGCCAACAGAGTTGCTCGATGTGGAAGGAAACATCGAGATGAACGGGAATCAGATCAAGACGATGGTGATCGAAAACCGCAGCAGCGACCCGTCGAATCCCGCGGTTGGCCAGATCTGGATCAGAACCGATCTGTAAGGTTTCTTATTATTGTTAACTCAGAAAATGGATGAAATGAACCAAAAAAAGATACTGTCTGCAATAATTATTCTTCTGTCAGTTATGTTTCAAACCTCCGCCCAGGTGGTAGGCCTGCTAAAGATCGAAGGCCCTAACGGGCTTATCAATCTGCCTGTGGTAACCGAACAGGATGCAATGAATGCAGGCCATGGTGTTGTAAAAGTCGCTCTCGGTGACGGGCTGACCGGGGCTGCCAGCCTGGTTCCCATAACCGATCCCGACGCATCTTCTGTCAGGATCAGGACACCCTACGGGACCAGGGCATGGAAAAAACTGGACTTTAATCTTTTTTCCCGTGCTTACGGCGGCTCCTACCAGGAGGTCGGCAACAGGGTGGCCCTGTCGGATGACGGAACCATCGCCTTTGCCGGATATACAGCTACATTCGGCTCAGGCGCCCTCGATATGTTGTTCCTGAAGCTTTCCGAAACCGGCGCCGTGCAGTGGGGAAACGCTTACGGCTACTCAAACAACGATTACCTTTATGGTATGTGCCCTGCCTCCGATGGAGGCTTTATCCTTTCCGGACGAACATACAGCGGTGGCGGCGGCAGCGGGGATGAAGACAGGAAAAAGATCGACGGCTCCGGCAATCTGGTGTGGGAATACTGGGCCGGGACTTCGGGTTACGAAGGCAGTGTAGATGTGTTTGTTAACCCGGATGGCACTATTGTTTTATGCAACTATACCAACGGATTCGGAGCCGGTGACTACGATGCCTGGATCCGGAAAGTCGACGCTTCGGGTGGGACCATCTGGGGTTATTCCTATGGAGGCGCCGACTATGACTACGGAAGCGCCATTGTACGAAACAACCTGGGTGGTTATGCTGTCGCCGGGGCTACGGAAAGCAGTGGCGCCGGGGGAATGGATATCTTTTTCTTTACCCTTGACGGATCCGGAACTATTGTGTTCAACAAAGTAATCGGCGGCGCCGGCGATGATGTGGGCAGGGACCTTATCCAGGACAGCGACGGGAATTATGTGATAGCAGGCTATACAACCAGCTTTGGAAACGGCGGTAAAGATTTCTATATCAAAAAACTGGATGCCTCTGGCAACAGTATCTGGGGATGGGCTTTCGGCGGAGCCGATGACGACGATGCCTATGCCATCATTCAAACGGCAGACGGTGGTTATGCTGTGGCAGGCACAACCGAAAGCCTCGGAGG
Organism: Bacteroidales bacterium; assembly: GCA_016927695.1. GTDB lineage: Bacteria > Bacteroidota > Bacteroidia > Bacteroidales > JAFGHD01 > JAFGHD01. The sequence continues at coordinate 9,960 of JAFGME010000077.1, read as the reverse complement.
CGGATACAAGGATATATGGCTGGTAAAATACGGCAATGACGGTCTGTCGTCCTGGGACGTTTCATTCGGAGGGTCCTCCAACGACATGGGCAGCGATCTGAAACAGGGCCCAGACGGCAGCTTCTACGTGGTCGGTACATCCTACAGCGCCAGCGCCGGTAGCTCGGACTTCATCATCGTTAAAATATCCATCGATGGCAACACATGCCTGGTCATGAATAAGGACGGTTCATTTGGCGGGCCTGATGGGCAGTTTCAGGTTCACAGGAACATCGGACTGCAGTTGATCGGAACGGAGAATGATCCGGCCGTTACTGACTTCAAGATCACCCGGTCGCAGGAAAAAAATATCAAATCAGGTTCCATCACACCGGATTACGTTACGCCTGTTACACCAACAGTAACAACCATTTGTGACTGACAGATGAATATTACATTAACTTTCTTCAGCCAGATTTAAAGTTCTAAGCGCTTTATCCCGGAATATCATTTGAATTCCCTTATAAAATTTACTTTTGAACAATTTTACCGGCGAAGATATGTTTTAACCCAGGTTTCTGTACCGGAACCTGAGATTTTTCAGATTGTGATGAGGTATAACTTCTGCGTATTGATGTTTCTGTCACTGGCCACTCTGTTTCAGGGCTGCAGCTATGAGTGGAAACTGGCCAGGCAATATGTGCAATCGGGCCCTGATGTGGCATTGCTTGTGCTACCCGTGGATTATCTCATCAAGTCTAATCTTAAAACGAAAGAGGCAGGGGTTAAAAACGGCATGCCGGAATACCAAAAGGATTCATTGCTGATGGCAAACAGTTTGTTCCTCAAAGATGTTTCCGACTCCGTTTTCCTGGAAACCTTTGTCAACAGCTATTTCGATGAGATTGAGAGCTTAGGCATCAGGCTTTTTACCGCTGATTACGCCGACAGCTTCCTCTTTACCCCGACCCCGGCATATATCGTGAACATGGCCCAGATGGAACTGGAGGAATTTTACCTTGAACAGGAAGATTCAGATGAGTTTGGCGGATACGTTTATTATAAAACCATGTATTTGAATGCTGTGAGCATAAATACCTGGTATGAAATATCCCGGCTGAATGCGGGACACAACACCATGGATGTGCTGTTTCACAGCTTTGAGATATCAGATTATCTTTACGGCTACTTCACTGAAAATCTCTTCTCCGGAAAAGTAAATTATAAATACCATATCTCGGAGATGACCGTGGAGGACATTTATAACGATTGCGAATGGTTAGGCAAACTTCATGCCTCCTGGACATTCGACTACCTCCTTAACCGATATATCACAGAAAATGCCCCGCCTGGTAAAAAACGGAGGTTCTTCCTTCATTACAACCGCAAACAAAATTCATTCGATCCGGCATCCGACTGGTTTACAGTGATGGATGGAAATGAATAAATTCGGCATCAGGAAAAGACCTCCCGCCGCTTTGCAACTGTAATGGCCGGCGAAATAATACAGTGGGCAAAAGAATTCACAGCATTTTCAATAAAGAACCAGCTTTTCTACGGCCTGAATATTTTCTCCTTCAATGCAAAGGAAGTACATTCCCTTTTTCATGTTTCCGAGGTCAAGGTTTTCTTGTATTTCTGTATTGCCCTCCGTTTTCCTGACAAATACCGTCTTCCCCTGTGTATCCTTCAGGCTCAGGGTAATGTATTTCCCTCCCTCATGGTTGAATTGCACGGCAACAGCTCCCGATGACGGATTGGGCGAAATGCTGATTCGCGGGGCATTTTTTCCGGACAGACCTACCGGCGGGTCAAAGTTCCATTCCCCATAGAAAAGTCCCCTGCCGTGTGTGGCCACCAGCACGGTGTTGTCGGAGGCCCTCATCTGCAGCATATCGCAACGGACATTCGGGAACTCCGGGTCGGGAAGCCATGTCACCGTTGAAGCGCCGCCGTCCTGTGTTGTCCAGATGCCCAATTCGGTGGCCAGCATGATATTTTTGCAACTTTGCGGATGGTACAGGGCCCAGCGGATGGGCATATCGGGGAGGTTTCCTGAAATGTCATCCCAGGTGTTTCCAGCGTCATAGGTTTGCCATACAGAGGGTATCCCATAATTGGAAAAGGTAACCGCGAGCGTGTCTTCGGAGCCGCCAATGGCAAGAGAAGAAAGATAAGCCACCGGAAAACTCTGGCTTCCGATGTCCTCCACTGCCGGGCTCGCCTGGGCGCCGGTCACCCTGAAAAGCTTACCATTCTGCGATCCGACAAAGAGTGTGGCTGTTCCGGCAGAAGCATAAGGTGAAACCCTGACATGCGAAAAATACACGTTCAGTCCGGTGTTCAGATTGACAAAGGCGCCGTTGCCGCCGGTACTGTAAGGAAATCCCTCCAACCTGAGAATCCGGTTGGAATAGTTACCCGAAAAAGTCACGGCATTGGCATACAGGGTGTTGTTGGGGCTGTCGTAATCGGCCGGGTTGATGAACACTCCGCTGCTGTAATCGCCGTTGTATTCCACCGGATTGAAGTTTACAAATACGGTATAGCGGTTGTAATAAATAGAAGTGATCATGATCTGGGCTTCATCCTCATCAAAAAAACAGTAGGCTCCATCGCCACCGTCGATCATGTCATTAATATCCAGCGGCTGGCCCAAATACAACAGCGTGCCGTTGTCCTGCAGTCCGCCTACAAAGTAGTTCTGCCCTGCCACAGGGTATATATCGCAGGTGTAAAACTGCAATGTGCTGTAGTTCTTGTTTTTCTCCTGAAAATCAGGATAGTTATTGGAAGAGTTATGAGTGTAAAATACCCCGCCGTCGGAGCCAAATATCATTTCATCGGGGTAACCGGGCCTGTAAAGCTGAATGTGTTGGTCGGCATGCACGTATTCATCCCCGCCTCCGTTGTACATCAACGACCAGTCCGAAACATGATTCCATGAGTTGCAGGCATTCAGGCTTTTCCAAACGTCCAATCCGCCGATAAACAATTCGTCTTTATTGGAAGGATTCACTGCTGCGACGAAGGCGTGCCATGAAATGGAAGCCCAGTCGATACTTCCCTGCGGCTGGTTCTTTTGTATCCAGGTTTGCCCCTTGTCATCCGAACGGAGGATAAACCCTCCCTTCTCATAATTGAAGCCGTTGCCGCTGTCAATGTAACCGGAGCCTACCAGAGCATACACCACATCCGGATCGGAAGGGGCGCAGGCGATGATCACCCTTCCGGGGATATTGTATTGTCCCTGGTTCTGAATGATGGTCATATAATCGTCATAAACAGTCCATGACCCGGATGTTCCCGCATCGGAATACAGAATGGTGGCTCCTCCGTCCATATCGAGGTTTTTCATGGTACCCACGAATATCCTTCCATCGGGTCCGATATCGATATCGGCAGGGGCGTAAGGGGAATCCGATCCTGCAATGTCAGGAAGCACCTGTTCCCATGTCTGGCCTCCGTCAGCCGATCTGTATAGCCCGTCGGAAGGCTCACTTTGATGATTCACTCCATGGTAGTCGCCTGAAACCACGCCTGCATAAATCACGCTCGTCCCGTCCTCATTTCTCACCTTAATATCACTGATATATTTGAACTCAGAAGTGGAGGGCACCAAATCCCAGGTTTCGCCGCCGTCTTCCGACTTCCAGATGCCGACGCCGACACCGGAGGATTCACGGTATATATTTCTTGCCGTAAAAGGCTCGCCCGTACCCACATAAAATATCATTGTGTTGTTCGGATCATAAGCCATGCAGCAGATACTGAGGCTGGGCCAGAAATCATCGATGACTTCCCATGAGGATGCCGGGTCCGATATATCGTCGTTATACCAGAGGCCCCCGGTAACGCCTCCGGCCCACACTTTGTAGCCGTCAGGATCGTTCGGATCCCACATCATCCCGCGGGTCCTGCCTCCCATATTGGAACCTGTTTCCATCCATTCAATGGCTTTTCCTGAGGATTTAAGCCCTGCCTCCTTTTCCATCTTAACGGTGGCTGTATATGCCGTATAAAGTCTTTCACGCGGAACCCTTTTCTCTGCCGGGTCAATGGTCATAAAGTAGTTCTGCATGGCCGCAAGTTCCGGACTGTCGGGTTTTTGAGCCAAAGCAGAAAAACCTTCTGAATATTTTCCGGAAAGGAATTTGTCATAACTTTCCCTTTTATCCGGAGCGAGGTTGCTGACTACCCAGGCCAGCGTAATCAAAAAAATAACTGCCAAAACGGCAACGAGTGCATTTCTTTTCATAAAACCATAGTTTTCAATGTAAAACTTCTTCAGATATACGGGAAAAGACAAAAAAACCGGCCCTTTCGTTGCCTTAACACAATTCAATTCCCGGAAAAGTTCCTGAATAAAATGGATTCATTCCTGCTCTTAATCAGGAAAATATTTATTTTGCACCGAAAAGCAGACTGAAAGGCGATGGAGCCCGGCGGAGGAAGCGCTTTTCAGGCAGGTTTTCAATTGAAAAAGAGTGATTTAAATAAAACAATTCAAACTTTGAGAATGATGAAAAGATTTTCTTACAGGTTGCCTTTACCTCTGTCATTGTGTTTTTGTGTCCTGATTTTCAGCCTCTTTTTGCTGTATTCCTGCCAGAGCAATCAGCAGAATCAGGCAGAGGAAAAAGCAACATCGTGGATTGAAATTCCCCAGGATTTCAGGTACGGCTGGTTGACCCTCCCTCTTGAAGTAAACGGCAATAAAGCCATTCAAGTGATCCTTGACCTGAGCACACCCTTTGACGGCCTGGTTCTTTTCCATAAAGAAACAGTCAATGAATTAGGGCTTGCATTGCCCGAAGGGGGTTCCGGAAAGTTAGCCGACAGTGTAATGTTAAGTATTGGCAACGTTGATATTGGCCAGGCAGGTCTTGTGACATTTGGTGAAGACCGTCAAACCTCAGTTTTTGAAGTGGCCGGAATCATCGGGAAGACAGTGTTCGAAAAGTTTCTGGTCGAGCTGGATTTTGACTGTTCCCTGATTAAACTTCATCAACCGGGTTCATTGATTCCTGGAGAAGACTGGCTGGAAAACCGACTGACAGAAGACAGAGGCAATGTATATGCTGATTTTGTAGTCGGATTGAACGGCATTGACGCTCACCAGGTGGAGTGCGCTATTGACATGAGCGGATTTTCCTACTATCTGAGGCTTAAAGAGGGTTCCGGACCCGGGATGGACATCCCCCCGCACGCCGTCAGGGCCTTCCTGGGGGATGGAATAACCGGAGACCGGTCAGGGCATATTTTCCGTGCCTACACTTTCAGGACAGGCAATTATGTTTTGGATGGTCTGATCACGGAAATGGTCGGATCGGATACTGAACTGCCCTTTGCAAGAAACGGCAGCATCGGGCTTAAACTGCTGAGAAGGTTCAATATGATGATCGATTACAGCAATCTGAAGTTATATCTCAAATCCAACAAAAGCATCAACGATCCGTTCCTTTACAATATGACAGGCTTCAATACCCGGCTGAACAAAGACAAATCCTGGCAGGTAGTCCAGATTTTTGATGACAGCCCCGCCGGTGAAGCCGGTATCCGTCTGGGGGATATCATTCTGAAAATAAACGGCAGGGAGCGGTCGGATTACACTTTTGCAGAACTTGAAGCGCTTACCCAGAAACGGGGCGATACCTTAACTGTGACTGTACGCAGCAATGGACAGGAAACCGAAAAAAAACTGATTCTGCGGGAGTTGTTTTAAATTTACCTGTAATGGTTTCGCAGCTACCCAAAGGTGGTGATTTTACGTACCAACTTTCAATTGGAAAACTGCCTTTCAAATATACACAAACTGTCCTACGAAGCGGGGAAAGGAAATTTCGTTTTTTAGGGAGCAATGGAATTTATGGCATATCTTATTGTTTTGAGGGCTGGCTTTTTATTGTTTGAAACTTTTTCAAACCTTATGGTTGACATTTCGTATAAATGTAGTACATTTGTCAACAAGCAGGAATGCTTAAAAAAAAGTCAATATGGATAATGTATTTGGAAACAGACTGGTTTCAGCTCGAAAGATGGCTGGAATGTCGCTACAAGATTTAGCCGATAGGTTGAAAAATGTGGTCACCAGGCAGTCGCTTAATAAATATGAGCAAGGGAAGATGAAGCCTGATAGTGAACTGTTAATTGCTTTGTCAAACGTGTTGAACGTGCCAGTAGATTATTTCTTTTCAAGGCCTGGAATTAAAGTTGATTTGACCGATATAAGTTATCGGAAATTTGTATCTAAAATTTCTAAAACCGAACAAGCATCAGTAGAAGAAAAAGCAAAAGAAGCATTTGAACGCTATTTGGAACTTGAAGCAGTATTGAATTTTGATGAAAAACCCGAGTACTTTACTTATGACAAGGTAATTCAAAATGCAGATGATGCGGAAGAAGCAGCAAAGGAATTAAGAAAGAAATGGAAATTAGGCTATGACCCTATTCCTGATGTTGTTGAAATGTTGGAGGATAAAGGTTATAAAGTGATTGAGATTGAGGCTCCCGATGGTTTTGACGGTATGAAAGCTAATATTAACGGTTTAATGGCCATTGTTTTAAAACAAAATAAGAGTAGCAATGAAGATGTTGTTCGCAAGAGATTTACTGCACTTCACGAATTAGCTCATCACGCTTTGGAGTTTTCAAAAAAACTTTCCGGCAGGGAAGAAGAAAATCTTTGCCACGCTTTTGCTTGTGCAGTTCTTTATCCCGAAGATATGGCAAGAAAAGAATTACACAAAGACCGTTTTCATTTTTACCAAAATGAATTAGTGTTAATCAAAGAACGTTGGGGCATTTCCTTTCCTGCCATTTTCAATCGTGCAAAGCAATTGGGAATAATCAATGATTATGTGTTCAAGCGTTTTAATATTGGGTACAGAGAAAGAAAGTTGCATTTGAATGAGCCCGGAAGATTTTTGAGCAGGGAAAAGCCCGTTCGTTTTGAAAGATTAATTTATTTGGGATTGTCAAAAGAAGCTATTTCGGTTAACGATGCTGCGTTCTTTTCAGGAAAAACTGTTGGCGAATTCCGAAAACAATTGCAGCAGTTGTTATGAAGTTAATTGTAACCGATACGAATGTGTTTTTTGATATGATGAGTATCGGTGTCTTGCCCGATTTTTTCGGGCTTGACTATGAGATATGCACAACAGATTTTGTCGTGAATGAAATTGTAAGGGTTGACCAAGCGGATCAAATTCAAAATTTTATTCGTTCGAAGCAACTAACTGTATATAAGTTGACGTCAGATGAAATTGAAAAAGTGGTAAACCTGAAAACAAAACGCAACCTGCGAAGAATAACCGACAAATCCGTTTTATGGAAAGCATTGCAATTAAAATGCAGATTGGTTACGGGTGATAAAAACCTAAGAAGTGAAGCAGAGGAACAAGGATTAGAGGTGAACGGAAGTCTTTGGGTAATAAAAAAGCTGTTAGAAACAAACGTTATTTCACCTGCTATTGCGGCAGAATTATTAGAAAAATTAAAAATTGTAAATAATAGTTTGCCGAAAGATGAAATTGAGAAATTAATTAAAAAGTATAAGTAATCTGAATTAATCGACGATTATAATTCTTGCCGTTTTGGTTTGTCTTGTGCCAGGAGCTGGCCTTTATTTTACAGCGAAAATTAAAAGAGGAGAAGCAAAATAGAAACGAATATGAAAATTGAAAACAGAATACTTTATGGTAAAATAATAAATCACTGAATATAACACAAAGAACAAAGGAGGCCCGCCTGACCGGCCGGGCAGGCACAAAGTTGAACTGAGTTTTAAATAAAATATGGAAGCATCAGGCATCTGACAATTCATTGTTTGATGGTTTTAGTAGATTTGCAATGGTCTGATTTATAGAATTTTATTAGTAAGTGCGAAACTCAAGTCAGTTACCGGATAAATGTATAATTTTGTTTCGATAATCTTAATAAATGTGTAAGGAATGAAGGTAGTTTCGGTGAATATAAGTGAGAAAAAGGGAACCATTAAAAAACCCGTGGATGTTATTTCCCTTGATCCTTACGGAGTGCAGGAAGACGCCCACGCAGGCGACTGGCACCGGCAGGTCAGCCTTTTGGGTGTTGAAAGCATCCGGCGGTTCGAAGAAATGGCCGGCAGGAGGATAAATTATGGAGAATTTGCCGAGAATATCACGACCACAGGAATTACGCTTTTCGAAACAGCCCCGCTTGACAGGCTTTTCATTGGGGATACCGAACTTGAAATAACCCAGATAGGGAAAAAATGCCACGGCGATTCATGCGCCATCTTCCGGGAAGTCGGCAATTGCGTTATGCCGAAAGAGGGCATCTTTGCCAGGGTGCTGAAAGCCGGAAGGGTTACAGCCGGAGCGCCCATTGAATATCATCCCAAAGTATTTAAAATCGGGATCATCACACTAAGCGACAGGGCCAGTAAGCAGGTTTACGAAGACCGCAGCGGGCCTAAAGCGGAAGAGATCATCCGCGAATTTTTTATGGAAATGAAGAGAAAAGCTGAGTTCACCGGCAGGGTTATCCCCGATGATGAGATTCAGCTTGAAAATCTGCTGCGGGAGATGAAAGAGAACGGGACTGACATCGTTTTTACAACCGGCGGCACGGGAATAGGACCGAGAGACATCACCCCGGATGTTGCCCGCCGCTGTATCGACAAGGAACTGCCCGGAATCATGGAACTGATCCGTTTCAGGTACGGACAGGATAAACCCGGCGCCTTGCTCAGCAGGGCTGTGGCAGGAACGATGGGCAACACCCTCCTTTTCACCCTTCCGGGCAGCGTAAAAGCGGTGAATGAATATCTTGCAGAAATCAAAAAAATCCTGATGCATGCAATATACATGATCCACCGGTTGGATATCCATTAAAACATCGGCTATGAGCATATCACGTGAAAAAGCAGTCGGTCTGCTGCACCGGTACATCAAAAATCCCAACATGCTCAGTCATTGCTATGCCTCGGAAGCGGTGTTGCAGGCTTTGGCAACCCGGCTGGGCCGCGACAGGGAGAAATGGGGGCTGGCAGGTCTCCTTCACGACCTGGATGTGGAGCTGGTTGCGGGAGACATGTACACCCATGGCAAAGAAACGGCACGAATACTGGCAGAACACGGGGTGGATGAGGAAATCATCGATGCGGTGAGGATGCATAACGAAACCTCGAGCGGTGAAAAAAGGACAAAGGAATTTCAGCATGCCCTGGCTGCCGGTGAAACCATTACCGGCATGATTGTGGCCACCACTCTTGTTTATCCCGATAAGAAAGTGGTTTCGGTGAAGCCGGGATCGGTGATCAAAAGAATGAAGGAAGCCAAGTTTGCCGCTTCCGTCCGCCGCGAAAACATTATGGAATGTGAGAAAATCGGGATTCCCCTGCAGGAATTCGTGGAAATCAGCCTGAAAGCCATGGCAGGAATTCATGACCAAATCGGGTTATAAACAGGCAGTTCTTGAAAAAATATTTTTTCTGCAGGCCCGTTTTACCGGTTTTGGATTATCTTTACCTCAAGTTTATATACCATGCAAAGGAAAAAGCTGATCACAGCCCTGAAAAACAAATATTTCGTCGCCATACTGGCATTCCTTGTCTGGATGCTTTTCTTTGACGGCAACAATTTGATTTTCCAGTACCGTCTGAAATCCAGCCTGAATCAACTGAGCCGGGAAAAGGATTTTTACCTGAGTGAAATCGACCATGACAAGACTTTATTGCATAAACTCGAAACCGACACCGCCGTCCTCGAAAAATTTGCCAGGGAAAAATATCTCATGAAACGGAAAAACGAAGACGTTTTTCTTGTTCCCGACAATGCCGGTATGGATGCAAAGCGTTGAAATAAAGAATCCTGTTATCTTCTTTTGATGATCTTTCCTTTATCACAGTATCCTGACCCCGGCCTGAGCATATAAAAATAAACCCCATCGGTCAGTTGTGAAAGATTGATACGGCCGTCTTTTACGTTTTTTATCTCA
>JAFGME010000076.1 GCA_016927695.1 Bacteroidales bacterium | reverse complement strand
GAAAATCAAAATTAAAAAAAATCCTTTCAGAGGTGATTGGAATTATACAATAGCCCCTTAAAAATGTATCATTTATTATTTAACAATTACTTAGGCACTTTGTAGCCAAACCAGGTTCCTGTGCCGTAGTCTCCATCTTTGGAAACAAATATGTAGCCATTGGCATACGAAAGAGAGAAGCCGTAATCGCCCTGCTTCACCCTGAATGAATTCTGAAATACACCTTTGTTGCTGTAAATGTAAACTTCCTGCTCCAAAGCATTCCAGGTGTATATGTTCTTTTTATCCACTGCGACGGCAGCAGCACCACTCACAACATCCTCACCGCATTTCATGCCGTAGAAAGTATTTTCAACTTTCCCCGTTTTGATATTGAATACTTTCAGGGTGCCTAAATTCATTTCATAAATCAGTTTCCCATTGGCAGAAATGGCTGGGGTTGATTGCTCCTGTTCCAAAAAATCCACCGGAAGTCTGGAGTACACTCCCTGTTCCAGATCAGTGATCCTGAAAATGGCTTTGTCGTATGTGTTCACATAAAGAGACTTGTCGGACGGATTGTACATAATCGAGCGCATATCCAGCTCAACAGGATAAACAGCTACCTCCTTACCCTTCAGATCGTATTTCCCTATCCTGCCTTCAGCCGCTTTGCCACCGTTTACCGTGTAAAAAAACTTCCCGTCAGAGCAAATATGCATATTGTGCGTTTCAGGGTTCTCAAAAAAGAAAATATCCGGATCCGCTTGTCCCTGAACCAATTGAAAAAAAACTGTCAAGAGGAAGGCCATCATGATGTTGATTGCTGTTTTCATTTTCTATTTATTTAAATGTTTATAAAAGTACAATTTCCCTCACTGTTTCAGCACCGACTGAAATGTTTATTTCATTTATAATTTTCTCACGCGAAAAAAGTATTTCATTCCTGATCACCGAAGATTCAATCCTGAGAAACAGTTTGCCATTCTTAATAAAAGCGCTTTTGGTGTATTTCAGGATGATTTTGCCGGCAGTTGCTTCCCACGCTTGCAGGGCTTTTGCTTCATTCAGTTTACCTTCAAGCTTGTATGTTTCAAGCAGTTCCTTAATGGCTTCGCCTAATTTTTGTTCGTTGGATGATTTCATGGCACATGCTTAAATTTATTCTTTTCCTGCAACAAAGGATCTGATGATCTCCCCCTTTTCCACTTCGAAAATTTTACGGTCAATGTCCAGAGTCCTGAAAATATCTTCTATTCTTTCCTTTTGTGTATCTGTGATAAAAACCTGGCCGAAATTGTTTTTACTCACCAGGTTTATAATGTGTTGTACCCTTTCGCCGTCGAGTTTATCAAAAATATCATCAAGCAACAATACAGGTTTAAATCCTTTGATCTGGTGGATATAACGAAACTGGGCAAGCCTGAGGGCGAGCACAAATGATTTCTGCTGGCCCTGAGAGCCAAATTTCTTTACCGGGTATCCTGAAATGGTAAAATGCAGGTCATCCTTATGAATTCCTTTTGTAGTAAAGCCTGCGGCCAAATCCCTGTCAAAAGAACCGATCAGCATCCCGGCTAAATTGCCGGCCTGAAGATGTGACTCATAAACCAGGTTCACCTCTTCATCCCGGCCGGAAATCATTTCGTAATATTCGGAAAAATGGGGTAAAAATCCCCGGATAAAAGTTTCCCTTTCTGAAAGTATCTTTTCCCCGAGCTTAACAAGCTGACGGTCCCATATTTCAAACGAACCGTAACTGACGGCGCTGCTGTTTGCAATTTTTTTGAGCAGCGAATTCCTCTGTGCAAGCGCTTTATTGTAAAGGATCAGATCTTCAAGGTAGAGCCTGTTGAACTGCGAAATCACCGAGTCGATGAGCTTTCTTCTGATCTCGCTTCCATCGTTAATAAGATCCCGGTCATAGGGTGATACCATCACCAGCGGAAAAAGCCCGATATGGTCGGCGAAACGGTCGTATTCCTTATCGTTGCATTTGAATTTCTTGCGCTGACCTCTCTCCTGAACACAACTCAGCTTGTCAGGCAGGGTGCCGTTTTTGCGGTAAACCCCCTGGATAGCAAAAAAATCCTTTCCATGCTGTATGTTCTGCTGATCGGATGGATTGAAATAACTTTTACAAAAAGAAAGGTAATAAATGGCATCCAGCACATTGGTCTTACCCGATCCGTTACGACCGGAAAAACAGTTTATCTTTTCAGAAAACTCAAATTCCTGCTCCGAATAATTCTTAAACTGGTTAAGCCGCAATTTTTCGAGATACATCAGGCAAGCGAATTAATGAGTCTGACAATATGGTTCAACTGGGATAAAGGTGTGGAAGCAGCTCCGGTAACACCAACAGTGCGGGCGCCGGAAAACCAGGCGGGAATAAGTTCGGCTCCGGAAGAAACAAAGTGTGAGTTTATGTTGACGGAACGGCATAATTCGAACAGGTATTTCCCGTTGGAACTGCTCTTTCCTCCTACAAAAATGACCACATCATTGCTGCGGGCAAATTCCTTCATGCCGCTGTTTCTATTTGTCACTTGTTTGCAGATGCTTTGGTAAACCACCAGTTTGTTCCTGTCACTATTTTGGTTTTCCACATTGAGGCTTTTGCTCAGCAGGCGGATAACTTCATTGTAAGCTGTGCCATCGGCGGTGGTTTGTGCAAAGAGGGCCACGGGGGGAGGATATCCACCCGATTGAATCTCGTTTGGGTTTTCAATTACCAGAGCTCGGTAACCGGTTTGCCCATTCAGGGAAACCACTTCCGGGTGGCTCTTTTTCCCGAAAATAATCACGGTTCCGTTCATCGGCGCAATTCTTTCCCATTCCTTTTTCACCTTTTGCTGCAGCCTCATGACAATGGGGCAGGTTGCATCTATTAGTGTTGCCCCTTTTATCCTGACCGAATCATATCGTTCCGGAGGTTCCCCATGCGCCCGGAAAACTATGCGAAGGTCGCTGACCGGAGGTAATACCCCATTTTTAATCATATATAAGCCGGCATTTTCAAGACGGGCAATTTCATAATCATTATGCACAAGATCGCCAAGACAATAAGTTTTCCCCGGGTATGCAAGCACATTTTCAGCTTTATTAATGGCCCTTCTTACTCCCGGACAAAATCCGGCCCCCGGGTCAATGGATACTTTCATTATGAGCAGTAACTGTTATTGTACCCTGCAAAGGTACATTTATTCAGATGAATTACGAAAAGCTGAAAAATTTGTAGTTACCGAAAGGTAGTTTGGAGAGCCCGCCAGATGATAGGCGGCACGGGCGTAACTGAAGTGGAATTTCGAGACACGGATTCCAAAACCCCAGGAAAATCCAACCATCGAGGCCTTTGAATTCACTTTCATTTCCTGCCTTCTTTTATAATTGTAACCGCCTCTGAGAGAGAGGTTTTTAGTAATTAAAATTTCGCCGCCGAGGGTAATATGCCTCATCAGATTGTCGGCAAATTTTTCAAAATCATTATTTTCTATCATTTCTCCTGATATCGGGTCGATCTGCACATCGCCGGGATCATCGTAGGTGAGGTCCCATTTCTCAATGTGGTTGAAATTAATGATATACCTGAAAGGCAAATGTCTGAGCCTTTTCGACATTCCTGCCTGAATTTCGAAAGGAAGTGGTTCGGGATTGCCTGTGCTGTATGATTTAAGCGGCCTTCCGATATTTTTGGCGATAAGGGATACCGTGAGATCCCGCGGGCTGTTATGGTAAGTCCCGGCCACATCCACTGCCAACCCGAATGAAGTATATGATTCGAGGGAAGAGTAGATAATTTTGAGGTTTGAGCCAATTGAAAATAAGGAATCGAGTTGTCTTCCCCAGCCCAGGGATAAGGCGGATTCACCGGCATAGAAATTTCCTGCCCGTTCACCTGTTTCATACGCCAGGTCGAACTTACCATAGTCGAGATAAATGAGTGAAGCGGTCAGGTTGCCAATGGAGGGAACGCTTCGGGAGTAAGTGGCAAAGCCATAATTCACATCTGAATAATAATCCACAAAGCTGATGCCGAGATGGTTATGCATTCCGGATGTGATGACAGACGGGTTTGTTGGCGCCAAAAGGATATCATTGTCCTTAATGGCAAGAAAATCAGCCCCTGTGGCGGCTATCCGGGGAGAACTGACAAGGTCAAGAAAAGCGTAACTCCGCGTTCCTCCGATCTGAGCGGAAGAAATCAGGCATATTAACAAACCGGCAGGCAGCAGAAACAGTTTTCTCAAAATATCCAGGTTTAAAATAAAAACAGTGAAAATAACGGATACGAAAGTACAATATTATGATATTGCCGGATAAAAAAAACCACCCGGAGGGGTGGTCTGTATCTAATCCCTGACTGCATCGACAAGGGCTTTGAAAGCTTCAGGCTGGTTCATCGCCAGCTCTGCCAAAGATTTTCTGCTCAGGTCAATGTTTTTCATGTGGATTTTCCCCATAAACTCAGAATAGGACATTCCATGCTCACGCACAGCGGCATTTATCCGCTGTATCCATAAGCCCCTGAAATTTCTCTTCTTGGTTCGTCTGTCGCGGTATGCATACAGCTGACTTTTTTCGTATGCATTTTTGGCCACCGTCCAGACATTTTTTCTTCTGCCGAATTGTCCTTTCACCATTTTAAGGACCTTCTTGCGTTTTTGTCTTGATGCTACTGCATTTACCGATCGTGGCATAATTTCGATTTTTTGCCTGAGCGTCCCACTGCGGGATCTTTCGGCTCAGGGCAAGTTAAACAATAAGTTAATTAACTGTTGGGAAGCATATCCCTCACATTTCCGGCGTCAACCTTATCAACAATCGCAAAATAACCAAGGTTGCGTTTACGCTTATTGGATTTTTTTGTCAGAATGTGACTTTTGTACGCATGCTTCCGTTTCACCTTACCGGAGCCGGTAAAGGAAAATCTTTTTTTCGCTCCGGATTTCGTTTTCATCTTGGGCATTCTTGTATAAATTTGAGATTAGCAATTATTTTTTGGGGGCTATGATCATTATCATTCTTTTTCCTTCCAGTTTCGGCAGTTTCTCCACTTTTCCAAATTCCTCAAGTTCGCTTGCAAACCGCAGAAGGATGATCTCACCTTTATCTTTATAAACTATTGATCTGCCTTTAAAAAACACATCCACCTTAACTTTTGCACCATCCTGAAGGAATTTTTCAGCATGCTTAAGTTTGAAATTGAAATCATGATCATCTGTGTTGGGGCCGAGCCTGATTTCTTTTACAACAACTTTGGCGCTTTTTGCTTTAAGTTCCTTTTGCTTTTTCTTTTTCTCATAGAGAAACTTCCTGTAATCAGTAATTCTGCAAACGGGCGGATTGGCTGCCGGTGAAATTTCCACCAGGTCGAGGCCCTGTTCGTGTGACAACTGCAAGGCTTCTTTCAGGGATAAAATCCCGGTTTCAACATTTTCGCCCACCACCCGCACCACAGGGGCTTTGATCTCATTATTGATTCTGAACTGGTCTTCGGGGCTCTTCCTCCTGGCCCCAAAATGACTTCTGAAAGGTTGCCTGACTATTTTATTTTCCTCCTATATTTAATTTGCAAAAACAATTAATGATACTCTTTTACTTCCCTTTGTACCCGGGATACAAAGTCCTCCAGTGAGCATGCGCCGAT
>JAFGME010000075.1 GCA_016927695.1 Bacteroidales bacterium | reverse complement strand
GGGAACCCGGCGCCCGGATGGTTGTATTACGGCTTCGAGTCGGTTGCGGCCATCAGCCCGGATGTTGTCGACTGGCTGCTGCTCGAGGTAAGGGATGCCCCCGACGTACAAAACGCCACCGCTGCTACCACCGAGGATATTCTCCCCGCATTCCTGCTTAATAACGGAACACTGACAAAGCCCGAAGGCAACGGAAATCCCATAACATCGGCTATCATTGACTATGGCATGTTCGTAGTGGTGCACCACAGAAATCATGTCAGCATTATAAACCCTGTCCCTATCCCTGAGAACGCCGGGGTTTACACCTGGGATTTCACCGGCGGAGCTTACGGTGCTGCCCCGGGCGCCAAAGAGATCGCACCGGGAGTATGGGCCATGATGGGCGGAGACGGCAATGCCGACAATCAGATCAACACCCAGGACAAGCTCGACGCCTGGTGGAACGAGGCAGGCTCCTCCGGCTACCGGGGCAGCGATTTCGACATGAACGGCCAGACAGGCAACCAGGACAAGCTTGACATCTGGCAGCCCAACTCCGGCCAGTCCTCCCAGGTTCCGGATTAGCGGAGCGTTTATGGGGTAACTAATGGTGGATTTTATAACACCCCGGGCGGTTGTCCGTTTTTTTATGCTTTGATATGCGAAGCAACTTCAGGAACAGTACATATTCATAACCTGCACGATTGAATTTCCCCTTATTTACAAAGAAGCAAACCTGCAAAAGAAACAATAGTTCAAACAATGGAAACAATGATACAAGTGGAATAACAAAAATCCACCCTACTTTTGCCGATCTGAATTTACTTCATTAACATTTATCATCATGAAAAAGGGAATGAACGCACTTATTGCAGTGACAGGCATTTTATTGTCATTACAATCCCTGGCCGACACACACATCCCGGCAGGGAATGTTTCAGGAATTTGGAACCAGTCAGGAAGCCCGTACATTATCGATGGCACAATCAGCATTGCTGATGTCGATCAGCTTGTTATTGATCCGGGAGTCCGCGTGATTTTTTCGGGTCATTACAAACTTAATGTTTTCGGCAGAATTGAGGCAGTAGGAAATTCTTCCGACTCCATTGTTTTCACGGCCCAAAACCCGGCAAACGGATGGTGGGGATTGCGCTTCAACAATACCGATGTCAACGGGCAACAGGCCTCCAAACTGGCATTCTGCCATTTTGAATATGGCAGGGCGGATGGCGGCACTTCCGTCGACAGATACGGGGGTGCAGTGTATTGTTCGCAATCCTCACAACTGCTTATTGACCGTTGCACTTTCAGAAATAACTTCGCACTACGCTGTGGAGGGGCCATAGCCTGTGATAACTCCGACATTACTCTGTCAGGTTCATCCATTGTCCAGAATGAGGCAGGTGAAAGCGGAGGCGGATTGTACTGCCTTTTTTCCGACCCACAGATTACCCATGTTACTTTTTATGATAATTATGCCGCTGCCTATGGCGGGGCAGTTTACGGCTCATCATACGCGCCGGCTGCCCATCCCTGCCTTACCAACTGTATTCTCTGGAGCAACTATCCCGATGAAATTGAAATACTTACAGCCAACATCACGGTCATTTATTCCGATGTTATGGGTGGATGGCCGGGCGCCGGCAATATTATGAATGATCCTCTTTTCATAAACCCGGCCATAAACAATCTCTCATTACAGCCCTGCTCCCCCTGCGTGGATGCAGGCGACCCCTCCTCCCCCGTTGACCCTGATGGCACAGTTACCGATATGGGCGCTTTCTATTTCAACCAGCTCGCCGGAACGGTAGTGCCGGGTGGCGACGTAAGCGGAACATGGAGCAGTTCGGCAAGTCCCTATCTGGTTTGCGGCGACATCAGCATACCCGCTGCCGGCTCCCTTACTGTTGAATCCGGTACAGAGGTGATCTTTATGGGGCACTACAGGTTCTCTGTTTACGGAAGGCTGTCAGCCCAGGGTACTGCAGCCGATTCCATCATGTTTACGGCAAACGACCCCGTTTCAGGCTGGCATGGGTTCCGTTTCATCAATACAAATAACAACGGACAGGATTCAACCAGAATGGAATACTGTGGGATTGAGTATGGAAATGCCACCGGTACAGGTTCTGACAACCAGGGCGGCAAATTCTATATGGAAAACTCATCAAAAGTCCTCATTCAAAACTCTATGATCAGTAAAAATCTGGCTACGGGTGGCGGAGGTTTTTACCTGAACCAGTCCTCGCCGAAGGTACAGAATTGTCATATTTTTTATAACACACCAGATGGTTTCTGCGTTGCAAACTCTTCTGCTCCTGCAATTTCAGGTTGCGTCATTGAATGGAATTCCGGCATGGGCATCAACCTTACAGGGGCAAGTGTGATGCCGGTAGTGGAAAACTGCATGGTGAACCACAACAACAATTTTCCGGTGAGGGCATACGCCCATCAGGTGGGTGGTTTTTCCGGCAACAGCTATACAGGCAATCTTTACCAGATATTCTACGTATGGGGTAGCGCCGTAAATCTCGATGGGGTGTGGGACAATCCGGGCATACCCTACTATATTTCAGGAACAGTAATCATACAGGGTACCGATGGCCCTGACGGTGTTACCGTGCTTGATCTGACTCCGGGCACGGTGATGAAAATGGGGAATACCATTGGAATCCAGGTAGGGCACCCCTCCAATTCCGCTTTCCCCGGCGGACTGATGGCCCTGGGAAACCTGAACGACAGCATTGTATTTACGGCAAGTACCGACAATCCATCCCCGGGATACTGGGGAGGGATCACTTTTGAAAATTATGCCAGCGATATGCACTGCCAGATGGATTATTGCGTCATTGAGTACGGAGGCTATAGTTCATTTGAGAATATTTACTGTAACCAGGCTTCGCCGGTTTTGTCCCATTGCACCTCAAGATCAGGTTCAGGTAACGGAATCTATCTTATTTCAGGAAATCCGGTAATCGATCATTGCAATGTCTCGTCCAACACTGTTTCAGGGATTTACTGCTCACAATCCTCGCCTCAGATTTACCATTCAGATATTGGATATAACATGTCTTACGGATTATTTTTCACAAATGCATCAGCAAACCCGGTAATTGACCATTGCATTGTCACAGGAAATTCCAACTGCGGGATATATTCCTCCTCCACCAACTTTCTGACCGTCAGCGGTTCCATCATCGAAAACAATGCATCCTATGGGTTATATTGCAATAGTTTTGTTGATCAGCTTGTGATCACCGGAAACCAGATCAACGGTAATAACAATTACCCGGTGTACATTTACGCAAACCAGGCAGGAGGGCTCTCCGGCAATACCTATTCCGGCAACCTCTACCAGAAAATTTATATTGCGGGAGCAACCATTTCCATGGATGCTGTTTGGGAAAACCCGGGAATCCCTTATTATATCAGTGGCAACGTGAATATACAGGGCACAGATGGCAGCAACGGAATAACCACACTTACCCTGTCTCCGGGATGTGAGTTGAAGTTCGGATCGACAGTCTTCCTTTACACCGGCCACAACTCCAATCAAAGTTATCCGGGAGGATTAATCGCTGCCGGCACTGAACTGCAACCCATCCTTTTCACATCCAACCAAACCTCCCCTTCTGCGGGCTACTGGAGTGGATTGTATTTCGCCAATTATGCCGCAGATTCCCTTTGCACACTGGAAAACTGCATTGTTGAATATGGCGGTTATTCCACCTACAGCAACATCACCTGCTATCACAGCGCCCCATCGCTAAAGCATTGTAATATCAGGTATTCAGGTTCCGATGGAATCTCATACGACAACAGCCCTTTTCCTTTGATTGAATTTTGTATAATAACTCATAATTCATCTGCCGGCATCAGTTGCAACACCTCATACCAGCCGGTGATCACCAACAATACCATTTGCAGCAATGCCTCTTCGGGCATCAGGGTCTTCTCGGGATGCAATCCGGCTATTGTCAATAATATCCTGTACGATAATTATAATCCCATCACAGCCCTTACTCAGTTGAGCAACATATACCACAATGACTGCTGGCTGAATGACACCATCATTGCAGACAATCTGCCCGCAGGATTCGGAAGCCTGGTTACATTTAATGTTCATGGCAAGCCGTGTGATCCGTTTTATAACATCTTCCTGGATCCCATGTTTGAAGATCCTGCAAACAACAATTACCACATCACGATATACTCTTCATGCATCAATGCAGGAGACCCTAATTTGCCCTACGATCCGGACAACACCATTTCCGACATCGGAGTATATTATTATACCCTTTTGGGCGATCCTTCGATCACCAACATTACGGATATTCCGAACGACCAGGGCAAGCAGGTGGGGATCACCTGGCAGAAAAGCCCGCTTGATGCCTTGGGGTCACCGGCCCCTGTTTCATTTTACAGTTTGTGGAGGTATGATGATTTTGCAGAGGGTAAAGCATACAGGTTGATCCATGATCCGGCCGCACTTATGGACATATTGACCGATAGTGAAGGCGAAAGCATGGATGAAATAATCATGTGGGAAAACGGGGATTTATTCCTGACTTACATCACTCAGGTGCCTGGCATCGGGTTCAATGAATATACTGCGATGGCCCCCACCCTGTTTGACTCCTGTGAAACATCAGTTAATTACACAACATTTGTTGTGCTTGCCCACATGTATGCTCCTCAGTTATACTATTCCTCGCAGGCTGATTCGGGTTATTCGGTGGACAACCTGGCCCCTCATGTTCCTGAGAACTTCTCCGGCGTTTTTGCAGGCGGGCAGGTTAAGCTGAATTGGTCGCCTGTGCCCGATCAAGACTTCCAGTATTATGCATTGTATAAAAGCGAGGATCCGTTGGTGTTTCCGCAAGACCCTTTCGCTGTAACCATGGATACAATTTATTACGATGGAAATATCCTGGCTGACACAGTTTATTATATGGCCACTGCTTTTGACTTCAACGGAAACGGGAGCGCTCCCTCCCAGGTTGCAGAAGTGATCACCTCATCCGGACTGGCGCTGGATATCAAAGTGTTTCTTCAGGGCCCCTTTACAGGCACTCTGATGAATCCCGGCCTGAATGCAGGCGGTTACATTCCTCTCTCCCAGCCTTACAGCCAGGCGCCCTGGAGCTACACCGGCAGTGAGGCCGTCGCCTCCATTCCCAACGCTGACATTATCGACTGGATGCTCATTGAACTCCGCGATGCTCCCGATGCGGCTTCGGCAGGCTCAGCCGCCGTCGTGACTCAACAGGCCGCATTCCTGCTCAAGGACGGCTCCATCGTTAGCACAGATGGCTCAACTCTTCCCTTATTCAACTATTCCCCTGTTAATTTCTTATTTGCAGTCCTCTGGCACCGCAACCACCTGGGAATATTGTCTGCCATGCCGCTGACCGGCAACGGAGGCGTTTACAGTTATGATTTCACCATTGGAAGCGGCCAGGTATTCGGTGGGATCAATGCGCATAAAGAAATCGCCCCGGGTATCTGGGGTATGATCGCAGCCGACGGCAATGCTGACGACCAGGTCAACAACGGAGATAAAAACGACGTCTGGACGCCGCAGGCAGGAACCAGCGGTTATTTGCCGGGCGACTTTAATATGAACGGGGAAGTGAACAACAGCGATAAAAATGATCTGTGGAAACCCAATACCGGTTTGGGAGGGCAGGTTCCGGAATAGACAAAACCGCGCCGGCCTGCATAGTATCCCGTTTCAACCCTAACCCGGGAATGAGAATTCAGCAGGACAAGTTTCAGGATTCCGCCAGCACTCCGATCAGTTTGCTGCACCCGCCGCCGGCAATATAATCCGTGTGGCTTTCAGGGCTATCGAATTGGATTCCTGTTATCTTGCTGCAAAGGATCTCATAATCCGATGCTTTGTAGAACACTTCCAGGGTTTCTTTTGCCCCGGGATGCGTAAAAAAGGACTTACCGGGTTGTTGCCTGCAGAGTGCGAGGGTTTTCATCCAGATCGCAGCAGCCAGCGCCCCGCATGCGTTGCCGCTTAACCCCACACCGCCGGCAAATCCCGCTACCATAGCCATTTCTTCTTCATCACCCCCCATTTTCCTAACTACCTCTGAAGCACAGCTCAGGCACTTTTCCGGCAAACCGTTTTGTGCATGGGCCAACCCTTCGTAAGCCGCCACGATCGCCTCCGGCGCCCATCTCCCTAAAAGCTTGTAACATGATATAACTTTCCCGGAAATAAAATGTCTGGCAATGCTGCTTTTTTTCGTCCAGTCGCACTGTGTTATATCGTAGCAGTCAGGGCTTTTGGTCCTGCCAACAAAGGATTTCAGTATATGCCGGGAGGTTATGATCGCGAGGGCCGTTGCTTTGTCGGCATTTCCGGTCCTCCGGCAGGATTCGGCCCCGGCGGCCAAAGCTGCGCCCCACAGCATCCCGCATTGGTATCCCTGCTGAATGATCCCGCCGGAAAGAGGATCAAGCGCCCGCTCTTCAGCCTCTTTTAAATGTCCAAACTCCCGGTTTATAATGAATCCAAGCGTGCGTGAACAGCTTCCCAGCTTCAGGAAGAGTCGCTTCGCACCTTTAACACTGATTTCTTTTTTCACTTCCATTTTATTCTGCTTTTTTGTTTTTTATTTCTTTTTCCGGATGAAATGTAAAGACCTCCTCCAGCGGAACGGCAAACACCGTGGCGATACGAAATGCCAGCTCTAATGAAGGCGAGTATTTCCCGCTTTCAATGGCAATGATCGTCTGTCGGGTGACATTCACCCTGTCGGCAAGCTCCTGCTGGGTCATTTCACCATTGAGAAACCTGTATTTGCGAATGGTATTTTGAATATGTGATTTGGCCATTTATAATCCTTTCCTGTAAAAAATAGACGACACAAAGTTAAAATAGTTACACATAATGTAAATTATTTTTTACATTTTATTTCATAATCTTCACGGGACTGCGCATTTCAGTCAGAATGGGTAATTTGGCTTTGCACCCTCATAAGTTTATCCGCCTGACAGGCTTTTCTGTTTTGCGGGCATAAATATTATCTCATAAAAACCTTCAGCGCGCCTGCAATTTTCACAAGAAACATGAACTAATGAAAAATTGATTACTTTTAGCCTGCAAATTAATCCATTTTACCCTATGAAAAAGACATTGGTTTTAGTATCAGCATGTCTGTTAATGGTATTGACCGCAAACAGCCAGACAAACCTTTACAGAAGCGGAATTTTCCTTCATCACAGCACGGGCGGATGTATATGGGGACCAAACGGAAGCTCAACATCGGTTCCACAGCAGATGACCCTGTACAATGCAGCGCACGGTTACACAGGGGCCAATCAGGTTACCCTCAGCGAAACCTGGTATCCGGCCTGGAACGACAATGAGTGGGTCACATGGCACTCCATTTTTGAAACCAATACTCCTGAAAATATTTCCGGAATTATCAGCGCCAATAAAATTGTGATGATCAAATCCTGTTTCCCCTGCTCTGAAATAGCTGCCGTCGGATCAGACCAGGACACCCTGGATCCCTGGTATAAGTCCATTGCCAATTATAAATGGCACTGGCGGCATATTGTGAATGTGATGAAGAATCACCCGGATAATTTTTTTGTCATCTGGACCAATGCCCCCCTTGAATGGTATTCAACAGATTCGACCCAGGCAGCTTATTCCGACTGGTTTTGCCACTGGGCCAAAGACACCCTTGCCACAGGTCTCGATCCGGTTTACGGCGCCTTCCCGCCGAATGTCTATGTGTTTGACTTTTTTCACAAGCTCACAGACCCTTATGGTTTTCTTCCGCAATGCTATGCCAGCGGTCCGGGAGACAGCCACCCCAATGCAGCAGCCACCGCGCTGGTCGCCCCGCAGCTTGTAAATGAAATCTTCGATGCTGCCATCGCTTATGAATCGGGTAAAACACTTAACATTAAAGTATTTCTTGAAGGCCCTTTCAATGGCGC
>JAFGME010000074.1 GCA_016927695.1 Bacteroidales bacterium | reverse complement strand
TCAGTAAGCCCTCTCATTTTTCCCCTCGATATAATTGATAAATGACCTGTTCACCACTTTGTTTCCACCCGGAGTAGGATAATTGCCGGTAAAATACCAGTCGCCCGGGTGACCCGGTATGGCGAGGTGAAGATCTTCAATAGACTGATAAATGATCTTAATTTTCGCTGAAGTGTCATGCCGGGTGAGCATCGTGGCTATTTTTTCTGAAATCTGCTCAGCGCTGAAGGGTCTGTAAATTTCTTTCACATGATTGGCCATTTCTTCCTTTGGAAAGGTCTCCTGCTCCTTGCATTTTTTATACACTTCGTTAATGATATAATCCTGTTTACTGGTTTTCAGCAGTTCGATGGCAGCCCTGAAGGCAATGAAGTCAGAGAGTTTGGCCATATCAATGCCATAACAATCCGGATATCTGATCTGCGGGGCGGAAGAAGCGATCACAATGGTTTTGGGCTTCAACCTGTCTAAAATTCTGATGATGCTGTGCTTCAGCGTTGTTCCTCTGACAATGGAATCGTCAATGACCACCAGTTGGTCTGTGTTTTTGCGCACCACCCCGTAGGTAACGTCATAAACGTGGCCTACGAGTTCGTCTCTTCCGGCATCCTGGGAGATAAAAGTCCTCAGCTTGACATCTTTAACGGCTATGGTTTCAGTGCGTATACCGGTTGAAAAAACAGTATCCAGCATATCCGGGGTCAGATTTCCGCTATTTGCCAGGATTTTATCTTTGATCAGTTGATGGCTAAAGGAGTTGAGTTCTTCCACCAGCCCCTGAAAAGCAACGGCTGCCGTATTAGGAATATAGGAGAAAACCGTATTTTCCAGGTCATAATCCACAGCTTTCAACACGGCGGGGGCCAGCAATCTTCCCAGATTTTTTCGTTCGTGGTAAATGTCCCGGTCGTTTCCGCGTGAAAAATATATTCTTTCAAAGGAGCAGGAGCTTTTCTTTCCGGGCTTTCTGATCATTTGTTCAATGGGGTCGGTGTTTTTCCGGATGATGAGGGCAAAGCCGGGTTTTAATTCCATTACCTGATCCACTTCGAGGTTAAATGCTGTTTGAAGGACGGAGCGTTCAGAAGCGGCGGCCACAATTTCTTCATCTGAATAATAAAATGCGGGCCTGATTCCATGAGGGTCTCTGAGGACAAAAGCATCGCCATGCCCCAGCAGGCCTGCAATGGTATAACCTCCATCCCAGTGTTCGCTGGACTTCTTTAAGATATGCCGGATATTGAGGTTTTCAGCAATTTTTTCGCTGATTTCTTTTTTACTGAATCCCTCCTTTTTATATGAGCGGTAAAGCTTTTCATTCGATTCATCCAGGAAATGGCCGATCTTTTCCAGGATGGTTATCGTGTCAGACGTTTCTACGGGGAACTGCCCGTAATCCACCAGCTTGTTGAACAGCTCGTCCACATTGGTCATATTGAAATTCCCTGCCAGGACAAGGTTCCTGGTTTTCCAGTTGTTCTCCCTCAAAACAGGGTGCAGGTTGCTGACGTTATTTTTCCCGAAGGTGCCATATCTGAGATGTCCGAGAAACAGCTCACCCATAAAGTCGAAGTTATCCTTAACCCAGCGGGCATCTTTCAGCAGGCTTGGGTCTTTTTCTTGAAGTTTTCTCAGTGCGGAATATATTTCATTGAAGATATCGATGATCGGGGAGCCTGAATTTGACCTGATCCGCCGGATGTATCTTTTTCCCGGTTCTGCATCCATTTTTACCACTGCAAGCCCTGCGCCGTCCTGCCCCCGGTTGTGTTGCTTCTGCATCAGGAGATGGAGTTTTTCCAAACCGTAAAAAACACTGCCATACTTCCCGGAGTAATACTCAAGCGGCTTTCTCAGCCTGATCAGGGCAATTCCGCATTCATGCTTTATGTTGTCGCTCATTTCAAAGAAATGATTATTTTCGGTGATGAATTTATGTGGCAAAATTACAATAAATTATCCAGCCCTTACCCATGGCAGGAAAGGGGAGAGGATTACACGGAGACATATATGGAATATTCGCCGCAGAAATAAATATTTATTATTGTTAACAACCCTTTTTTTATGAGAGCAATGACAATTTTTTCGTTTACAGCATTATTTGTTTTTCTTTTTACAATCCTGACAGCCCAGGTTGACAGGAGCGACTGGGAGGGCATGTACCCTGACGGGTGTACCTCCATCACCGCCGGTACGATGGCAACAGAGGATGGTTCTGTGATCACATCCCATACCGATGACAGTCACAGGACGAGATCGTGGATCGACATCAGGCCGTCGGTGAGCTATGAACCCGGGTCGACCGTTCCCATGTATAAGCGGATTTCATGCGATACAATGGCCATGCCTGCGTATTCCCACATCAGGATAGGAGAAATTCCACAGGCCGGTCATACTTTTGGCTATATCAATACGGCCTATCCATGCATGAACGTAAAGCAACTTGCAATTGGAGAATCCACATTCGGCGGCAGGGAGGAGCTTCAAAGCGACAGCGGGCTGATAGATTGCCAGAGGCTTTGCCAGCTTATGCTTGAGCGCTGTTCAACAGCAAGGGAAGCCATCCAAATGGCCGGTGAACTTACACAACTGTATGGTTGGAACGATGCCGGGGAGTGCCTTACCATTGCGGATAAAAATGAAGTGTGGCATTTCGAGATCGTTGGCCCGGGAAAGGGGAAAACCGGCTCAGTGTGGGTTGCACAAAGGGTTCCCGATGATCATATAGCTGTGAACGCCAATGCCAGTACAATCAAGGAAATTGACCTGAAAGACCCTGACTTTTTCATGGCTTCTGAAAAT
>JAFGME010000073.1 GCA_016927695.1 Bacteroidales bacterium | reverse complement strand
GCTGTTGCTTGACAGCCGCGACAACCGGGTATATAAAACCATCCTCATTGGCAACCAGTGCTGGATGGCCGAAAACCTGAACATCGGCGTGCGGATTGACGGTGCAAATAATCAGGCTGACAACAGTACTTTTGAAAAATATTGCTATGACAACGATCCTGCTAATTGTGAAACATACGGAGGTTTATACCAGTGGGACGAAGCTATGCAGTATGTTACTGATGAAACTGCACAGGGTATTTGTCCTGATGGTTGGCATATGCCCACCGATTGGCAGTGGCAAATCCTTGAAGGAACTGCGGATTCTCAGTATCCTGTCATTGATCCTGAATGGGATAATTTAGGGTGGAGAGGATTTGATGCCGGAGGAAATTTAAAAGAAACCGGAACAACACATTGGAATTCACCCAATACTGGAGCAACTAACTTTAGTGGGTTCACTGCACTTCCTGGTGGACGTCGCGATCCAAGTGGTGATTTCAATGTTATTGGCGACTACAGTTACTGGTGGTCTGCTTCGCAGAGTGGTTCAAATAGGTGGAGCCGGCGTTTGCACTTCATCAACGTTCAAATTAATCGAAATGAACATAGTAAAAGCTACGGTTTTTCCATCCGTTGTCTGAAAGATTCCCTCGAATCCAACCACTCGCCAAACATTCCTTCAAATCCATATCCGGCTGATGGTTCGGTTGATATCTCCATCGATACCCTCCTGCACTGGTCGGCTTCCGACCCTGATCCGGGAGATGTGTTGCTATATAACATTTATTTTGGTTTGGAGAACAATCCCCCTCTTGCTGCCACAAAACAATTTGATACGGTTTACAATCCCGGAGCAATGTATAACGATTCTGTCTATTACTGGAAAGTAGTTGCCGTTGATATTTATGGTGATTCTGCAGTAAGCCCTGTTTGGAGTTTTACCACCCGTAGTTTTGCCTGTGGTGATGCCCTCGCCGATGCAAGGGACGGACAGTCATACAATACCGTTTTAATAGGAAACCAATGCTGGATGGCGGAAAACATGAATATCGGAAGTTACAAACCCGGCAGTTATGAATTGACAGATAACGGTTATATAGAAAGGTACTGCTACGGCGATAATCCTGCCAATTGCGATACTTACGGAGGTCTTTACCAATGGGAGGAAGCCATGCACTATGTACCATTACCTGGTGCAAAGGGCATTTGTCCGCAGGGCTGGCATATCCCAACGGATTATGAGTGGAAAGTTCTGGAAGGTACTGTTGACACTCAATTTCCTGTTGGAGACCCCGAATGGGACAATACAGGATGGAGAGGATTTGATGCAGGTGGAAATTTGAAAGAAACCGGCACATCACATTGGAGTTCACCGAATACCGGCGCAACGAATAGCAGTGGATTTACAGCGCTTCCGGCCGGCTACAGGGATATAAGCGCGAGTTTTGGGGAAGTCTCTATAACTACTACCTGGTGGTCATCGGTATTGTTGGATGATGATAATGGCTGGAGAAGGCGTGTGCGTTATAACAACCAGCAAATTACCCGTAACACTTCTGACAACGGCTATGGTTTTAGTGTCCGGTGTTTGAAAAACCCTGCAAACCAGCCGCCAACAATGCCTTCATCCCCAACTCCCGAAAACGGGGCAACCAATATTACCATAGATACTGTTTTAACCTGGGTAGCCACCGATCCCGATTTCGATCCTATGTACTTTAGTATTTATCTTGGTACCACACCCAACCCGCCTCTAATAACTGAAAAACACCTAACAGCAATTTACAACCCGGGTGTATTGTACAACGATTCCACCTATTATTGGAAAATTGTTGCATTTGATATTCATGGGGATTCGGCAGTAGGCCCGGTATGGAGTTTCACCACGAGCCCCTTTGCCTGCGGCGATCCTCTTCCGGTTAATCACACCGCCGGCGATGTAGCCCCGGTAAGCAAAACCGTGAATTACGGAACAGTAGAAACCAACCTCACTGGCACAAACCAGTGCTGGATCACCCAGAACCTCGGTTCCGACCAGCAGGCAACCTCATCCACTGATGCCACCGAGGCTTCTGCCGGCTGGTACTGGCAATTCAACTGCAAACAGGGATACAAGCACGATGGCACTACCCGCACCCCAAACACAACCTGGATCACATCTATTGATGAAAACAGCGACTGGCAGACCGCCAATGATCCCTGTACCATATTGCTTGGAAGCGGATGGCGCCTGCCCACCTACACCGAATGGAACAACGCCGACCAGAACGGCGGCTGGAACAATCGTAATGATACATATAATAGTGTGTTGAATCTCCATGCAGCCGGGTACCTCAGCCTTTACAATGGTTCGTTGTTCGACAGGGGCACGAGTGGCTACTACTGGAGTAGTACACAGAGCAGCGCTACAAACAGCTGGGGTCTGTACTTCGGCATCAGCTATAGCGGCATGCCTACCCACTTTAAGACAATCGGCTTTATTGGCCGGTGCCTGAGAGATTAGTGAATGGACAGATTTAACTAATTATATTGGCGGAACAAGTTCACCACATGGAAACGAACTAAAATCCTGCAGGCAGGTGAATTCACCACTCGGTGGTAGTTGCAATTCAAGTGAACACCCCCGCTGGAACGAACATGGAACACATTATGGCACAGATGATTACGGCTTCTCAGGCCTTCCGGGCGGCTACCGTAACACCAATGGTACTTTCTACGACTTTGGAGACTACGGTTACTGATGGTCTTCTACGGAGTACTTATCATCCAGCGCCTGGTCCCGCAGATTGATCTATAACTTCGGCTACGTGTACATGGGCAGCGGCTATAAGCACTTTGGCTTTAGCGTCCGTTGCCTGCATGATTAGAAGTGAAACTCCATTAAGCAAAGAAACTTCTTGTACACTTAAAATGAAGATTGAAAAGATACAATTTTTTTTTGATCCTTAAATTCAATATTGCTGATTTCGAAACCTATGAATCTGTTTTGCCTAATTCCTGATAAAATGTAAATTTGTAAAATATTGAATTGAATGATACGAATTTTAAATAATTGAAGGATAACAGTAAATACATACAGGAGATAACTAACAAGTTAAAAAGTATTGATCCGCTTCTCATAGTTCTGTTAGGCTCCTATGCACAAGGATCGCCTCATGAGGACAGTGATATAGATATTCTGGTAGTAACAAACGATGATTTTATGCCTGAAACTTTTTCAGAAAAAATACAATACCGAATAAAAATACGTCAGTTGATCTACGATATATCAAGAAAAGTTCCTGTTGATTTGCTGGTTTATTCAAAACCAATGTTTAATAAATTTAAAGAATTAGGTAGCAGTTTTTCAAAGGAAGTTTTAACAAATGGAATTAAGTTATATGAAAGCGATAACCCGGGATTGGCTTAACTTTGCAGAAAAAGACCTGCTATCATGCAAAAAATTACTTGAAGAGAAATCTCTTACAAATATTGTTGCCTTTCATTCACAACAAACTATTGAAAAGTGCTTTAAAGCAATACTGGAGGAAAATGGGATAAAAGTTCCAAAAATCCATAACCTGGTTCGTCTGTTTGATATGATTGAAAACCTGGTTGATTTTGAGATTGATGAAAAGTTCCTGACTTTTACTGATGAAGTTTACATTGAAACACGGTATCCGGGTGACTTAGGAATGTTACCTGATGGCCAACCAAGCCATAAAGAAGCAAAGCAACTGAGTGATTTTGCAGGGTATATCTATAGAAAAACCATGGAAACATTAGAAGTGAAAGATTAATGGGATAGCCCTGTCTTTAAATTATGTGTTGTCTCCATTTACCAACCAAAACATAAGTGAAGGTAGGAGCCTTCGCCGCCCGGTGCAATGATCTTCAGGACAAATGACAAACTGATATTTGCTTGCACAATCAATTTTGATAACTCAGTTTTTTAAAGAGATAAATGTATTAACAAATTCGAAAACCCTCTACAGGTTCTCATATATAATGATTCTTAGCGAAAATGCAAAGCAAATTTCTCTTAGAATCAGTTAAACCGCTTGAATGAGTTATCTGATTTTTGCAAACCTGTTCCCTGGTGGTATAAACAAAAGGTATTTAATTTTTAAGTCCCCAAAGAACTGT
This sequence comes from Bacteroidales bacterium, assembly GCA_016927695.1. GTDB lineage: Bacteria > Bacteroidota > Bacteroidia > Bacteroidales > JAFGHD01 > JAFGHD01. The sequence goes on along the minus strand of JAFGME010000073.1, from coordinate 11,445 downwards.
ACCCTTGTATTGTATTTTTTAATATAATGATAACTATAACAATAGACGATAACATTGAAGGTTTGCAAAAAAGCAAACTTCGACACTGTTGAGGAGTTATTACAAACCCTGAAAAAAACTACCCTGTTAAATTGTTTCAGGTTGATGCAGATGAGTTTCCATCAGATGTTCTGGAAAGAATTGAGAAATCGAAGAATAATCCTGACAGAAAACTTTCAGATTTTCAGGGATGAATGTGTTTAAAGAAGATAGAATAATCGAATATTTATAAACCGAAATATCACTAAACCTTATCTTAAGGCCAAGCGATTCATCGCATTGGGGTATTTGAGCAAGTTGATTTGCGAGAAAGACTTCCGAAAACTGCGGGTATCTATTATTTTAAAATAGCTAAAAAATACCGTGCAATTGGATTTATCGAAAGCAAAACCACATTTATTGTAAACAATACGCAAGTAATGTAAATTAACCACTCTACCCATACCAGTATCTTCCTCCTGACCATGCCGCCCGGTAAATACCTGTCAGGCTATTTTAGGGAATTACACATTGTGATACTTTGAGTTCGCATTCTGCAAGAGAAAGATGTCATACTGCCACATGAAGACATTATCCTGCCTCAGATAGTGCTAATTCAGCTTTAATTCATTAGGCATTATAAAAAAATAATTTCCTTTGGATCAATGCAGATCGGAATTCTTTCACCAATCTCAAAAGAATTGGAGGTTCCGGGTACTGTTTTATTAAGAATTGGCCCTATATCAAGTTTTATTTCGGTAAATCCCGGCATAGCAAGGATTTCACTAACCAAAGCAATAATTGAATTTGATGATTTTCGCGGCAAATCAGTATCTAATACAATGGCATCATCGGGAATTATAAGCCATCCATTGCTGTTTTTACTTGATTCTGCCTGGGCAATGTTGATTCCTTTTATTTTGGTATTTCCATTTTCAGAAGAATACGGGAAAATATTCCGGTAACCTATCAACTCAGCAACAAACCTTGAACCCGGCTGTTTCCTGATGTTCTCTTTGTTGTCTGCCCTGAGTAATAATCCATCCCTTATGACGGCTATTTTATCAGCGAGGTAGAAAGCTTCGCGGTAATCGTGTGTGATGTGGAGTATCGTCAGCCCTTCTTCGTTGATTCTTTTCAGCAGTCCCCGTATATCTTCCCTCAGCATCACGTCAAGTGAAGAAAGCGGTTCATCGAGTAACAGGCATTTCGGATTGTGGGCCATCGACCTGGCAATGGCCACTCTTTGCTGTTCTCCGCCCGAAAGGGTAGGGGGCATCCTTTCAAGCAAGTGGCTGACTGAAAAGTCGGTTGCAAGGCTGTTTATCCTTTCCCTTATCTCGACTTTATTATATCCCTGTATTTTTAGAGGATAGGCAATATTTTTCCACACAGGGATATGAGGAAACAATGCATTGTCCTGAAACACCAGCCCGATTTCTCTCTGCTGTGCAGGTGTTTTGCTGATGTCCTTTCCTTCAAGAATGATCCTGCCACTTTGCTGTCTGATTATTCCCGCGATGATCTCGAATAATATGGATTTGCCCGCACCGGATGGTCCCAAAAGTGCAAAATACTCTCCTTTTCCCACTTCAAGGCTGATATCCTTCAACCGGAATTCACCAAGATTTTTTGATATTTGTGCAAGCGATAGCATCATAAGCTTTTTTTGGGTGTCAGCAGCCTTAGCAAAACGAAGAGCAGAAGGCAGACAACTATAAAAATGGCGGAAACAGGTTGGGCGTACTTCAATCCGTAACTGGTAAATCTTTCATAAATAAGCACAGGCGTTATCATCGGATGATATGCAACTATGATAACGGCGCCGAATTCGCTCATGCCCCGCCCAAACATAAGTATTAACCCTGACAGGATATTCTTCCACGCCAGAGGGATGGAGATGGTGAAAAAAATCCGGAAAGGATTTGCACCCAGGCTCATGGCAGCTTTTTCGTAGCGCTCGGGAACCATGGCAAAGCCATCCCTCGCTGCGTTGACGAGAAAAGGGATGCTCACAAATGCCATGGCAGCAGCGATCCCCGCAGGGTGACCCACCAGGTTCAGTCCTATTGCCCCTGCCAGCTTACCAACAACGGAATCTCTCGAAATGAAGCCAAGCATTGCAATTCCGGCAGCGGAATGAGGTATGATAATCGGCAGGTCAATCAGGCCGTTGACCAGCTTTTTTCCCCTGAAGCTCTTTCTGGCAAGCAGCCATGACAGGGGGATTGCCGGAAGTGCAAAAAGCAGTGTCCCGGTAAAAGAGATCAGCAGTGTACGACCGATACTTAGTTGAACCTCAGCATCACCGGCAGCATCAAAAATCCCGCTTCTGGTCGACTTGAGGAATAATCCCAGCAGTGGTCCGGCAATGAACAATAATACCAGGCCCCCAAGGAAAATGAAGGCCAGTTCAAAATGCCATGACCTGATGCTCTTCATCTATTATTGCTCTTTATTTGAAAAATATATCTCTGTTATTCCTTTGATGGCCCTGTCAGAAAAAAAATCACAGGCAGGGAATAACCTGAAAATGCCTTCATCCTCCACTTCAGGCCTGCAGATAAGAAGGATTTCTGACTGGTCGTTTCTGTTCATAACCTCACTGTAGCTGAAAACACCACGGTAACCGTCTTTGGCCACGACAAGAAATAGCCCCTCCATGAGGTTTTTTCTGTTTAAGCTGAAATACGGCGAAAAAATATCCCGTAGTTTTGGTCCGTAAAATGGCTGCGTGCTGTGGATCCCGCGGCCACGACCGTAAAAGATGGTGTGATATTCCTGTTCGGGGAGTTCCGGCATGTTTTTGTCCAGGTTGAGTACCATTTCTTCTTCCCTGAATATTTTTATTTCAGGTGATAAAAGTGGTTTGAGGCCTTTCTGCGTTGGAATGGATTTCGCATACGACTTCACAGTAATCCTTGTGGGAGAATTAATGTTTCTTTCAGTGACCAGATCACTTGCAACTACGAGCTTATTGGTTTCAGGCAGTGGCCACAGTTCATTTGTTTTCGAAGGTACAATCCGCATTACCCGGCAGGCTATGATGATCTCATGTAAGTGGTTCGGGTAATAAATCTCACCCCAGCTGATATATACCTTTTCCCCGAAATTATTTTCGACCTGTACATAAAGGTCGATGATCGGCGGGAACTCATCTTCATTGGCCTTTTGTAACTTTTTGTGGTTCAGGATGTCATAAAGCGAATAACCATCGTAACGGTACGCCCCGGTAAATTCGTTTCCATTTTCACTCAGTAAAGTTTCCTTTACTATGACTGTGTGCAATGGCAATTCTGAAAGATCAATAAGTCCCGGGTTTGTAATTTCACCCTCAACTGTAATGGAAGGCTCAGGTAGCAATATGGTTTCTGCATTGTCATAAAAGTTATTGGTCGCGTCTGTAGTGTCAGCATCCAACCGCTGGCCTGAAGTTTTATGTTTTTCTGTTTGTTGTTCTGAACATGACCAAAGGCAGAACACCACAATGGCCAGGGAAATGTTAAAGATTCTTTTTGCCATAAAATTTGTAACTTAATAATTGTGAATACACTTTTTATTTATAAAATGCCCCTTATCCCGGCCATGATAAACCTGCCGGGGTTTTTCTGTGCGTTGCTGTCGGTGTAAATGGTATCGAAAATGTTATCAATGTTGACGCTGACGACAAGATGATGTTTGACTTTTTTTTCAAGCCTGAGGCTGAAAATGGAATAATCCGGATATTTATCGGTAAGCAGGTACTCCGTATCAACAACATTCAGGTCGTTGATCCATCGTTCACCGATATATTTGTAAAGAATAGTTGCATCCACGATTTTATTCATCCAGCTTATGCCCCCGCTAACTTTATGATTTGGAATATCCGTAAGATATTTGCCACTCAGGTCAAAATCCACTTCCGGGTCGGTAATGTTGTGTTCTTTTATACGTCCCAGTGTATAAGAGTAATTCAGGAACAGTGCCCATTTGTGTTCAATGTCGTAGTTTGCATCGATTTCAAAACCATAGATCTCAGCCCTGCTGATGTTCTTTCTCTGCAGTATAGGTACAATTTTATACCCCATATTTACAGAGTCTCCGGTACTGGCATAATACATAAAATCGTGCCCGGAGCTATAATAAAAAGAAACTCCGGTGTGGAAATTCCGGAATGCACTTACGTCGCCTCCCAGTTCGTATGTGTCTATCAGTTCGGGCCCCAAGTCAGGGTTGGCAACTTTGAACGTACCTTTCTTTTTACCGGTTCTTGTCATATCATCCAGGATAGGGGCCCTGAATCCCCGAGCACCTGAAACATATATCCTGGTCTTCTCATCAAACCTGTATTGCATGGATATCCTGGGGCAAAGTGCATCCCATTTTTTTCCCTCCATGTTTTTATCCTGGAAATCTGAAATAAACTCAATGGAATAGGAAGGGTAGTCAATGGTGAATAACCCGCCGTAATACTTTGCAAAGTCATACCTAAAGCCGACATTCAGATTCAGTTTGCTGTCGAAAAAATTGATTTCATCCTGAACGAAAGCGGCGTTCATGGCCATATTACCGGCATTTCTTATAATGTCGGTGGAAGTGTAGTATGTGTCGGTGGCATCCACACTGCCCAATTTGTATGAGTATCCGCCAGTGACTTTGTGACCGTCAAATGGCCTGAAATCCACAGACAGGTTAATGCCACGATCATCGCGGTCAGAATCAACATTATACAATTGGTATTCCCCTTCGTTCATGTATTCATACATCCGCTGGTAATTCTCATGGAGCAGAAAAAAGTCCATATTGAAATTCAACTTTTTATATTTCCCGGTATATTTTCCAACTCCGCTATAGGTGTCATGCTCCGAAAAGGCCCCGTATTCTTCAAACACCTGTACTCCATTTCCTCTTTTGTCGTCAAAGTAACTGAATTTTAATTCAGCATAATGATTATGACCGAATTGATATCCTCCTTTCAGGCTGGTATTGAATTCTTCCAGAAAAGTCGGGACAAGGATACTGTCTTCTTCTGTGTAAAATTCATCCATCTCTGTAATATAACCATCGCTCTTTCTGGCGAGTGTGTTCATATTCCAGAAAAACCTGTTTTTCATGGAACTGTCGGAGATGATTCCGGAAAGATCAAGATTTAACCCCATGGTATTGTAGGTTCCGTATTCTGCAACCAGGTTGGCTGCCATCTTTTTGGAAGGTTTTTTACTGATGATATCAATCACCCCTCCCATTGCACCGCTTCCGTACATGGCCGGCCCGGGCCCTTTTATTACCCTGATCTGTTCGATGTTGTTTTTGTTGATCATATTCCAGTTTACCGAACCCTCATCGGTTTTATTGAGTGGTATGCCATCCAGCAGGATCAGGGTTCTCGACTGGTCGTTGGCGGGTAGCCCGCGCATGCTGACTATGGCTTTGCTCGAAAAGATGCCAAAGGTGCTCTCTGTGTTAACACCTGAAACATAATCAAGCAGCGCGGGAACATTCTCCACCGGGGCAGTTTCAATTTTTTTTATGGGAATCACATTTATTCTCAGAGGTTTACCCGTTGGATGCTCGTCTGTTTTTGCGATTATTGTAACTTCTTGTTCCATGAGAACCTCGGGATCAAGGAGTATGTTAACCCTTAAGGTATCTCCCTTTATTATACTGAACTTTTTCTGGGTTTTTTTATACCCGATAAAACTGATTTCAAGGGTATGATTGCCATCAGGCAGGTCGCCGATCCTATAAAAACCGTTTTGACCGGAAGTGGCGCCCTGGCCTGTGCCTTTCAGGAGTATGTGAGCATCCGAAAGCGGCCTGTTGGTTCCCGAATCCATGACCTGGCCGGTGATGCAACCTTTTAATGCGTCCTGGCCGGAAAGTACAGCCGGGAGCAATAAAAGAATAAAACAGCTTGTTCGGATCAGCCCCATACCCAGTTATGATATAAACATGCGGATCTAACCTGTAAAGGTAATTCCCATCAGACAGGATCCGCAGGATGCTTGTTTAATGAATACCGGTTTTATTTTATGATCAGCATTTCAGGCTCAGGGATGTTTCCATTTGAAAGCACGGCCTGAACAAGGTAAGCTCCCGGCCTGAGGCTACCTACGTCAATTTTTGTCTGATTGCCATCAACTTTAACAGTTTTAACAATCTTTCCCTGCATGCTGTAGATATTCAGTGCCGTGATTTTCTCTGTTCCGGCAATATTCAATTCATCAGAGCCACAGGGGTTGGGATACATTCCGAATCCTTTGCTTATGATCACTTCCTCTACTCCTGCAGGTGAAATCCCGGTTATGAAAATATCATCAATTTTGGCAATTCCATCTTCGGCAACAACTGTTCCATTTGTACTGATGTTGGAAGTCATGATCCATCTTATATAGATGGAAGAGTTGGTATTGTTGAATTCAGGCGGTAATTCAAGCGCATTGGCAATGCCGCCTGTCCAGTCGTTGCTGCAAATAATTGTGCCACCGTTAAGGTCAACCCAGTCTTCGCCTGAGAGGCGTGCCTGTATCTTCCAGTCCCTCGGCCCGGGATTGCCGGCGGAGGAGCTTTGTTTCGACCAGACTCTCAGGTCGCTGTAACCCTGGGCCTTGATCTTGATGGACCAGAGTTTTGAATCAGCCCCGTCATTCCATCCGGTAGCCTTAGCTGCAAAGGTATTGGCCCCATCCGTAAAAGTCACGTCCCTGAGATTGGTGTTCGGCCATGAAACAGTGTCCTCCGCTGAAAGATACTTGTTTGCATTTTCAGGTGTGGAAATGTCAGGATAAAGGTCCACAGTGTCCACTCCGGTCGGACAGGTCCAGGCAGCAAGGGTTACCTCTGTCTGGCCATACCCAAAATAAGCTGCCAGAAGCATCATTGTTGAAGAGAGTAAAAATTTTTTCATAACTAATAAATTTAATGGTGATTTTATTGCTGAATTTTCAATGCCAATTCGAGAATGCCATTTTCCGTATGTTCTGCATTAATGACTTTAATAAGGCCGAGTTTTCCATCGCCTGTCAGAAATGGAATAACCCGCCCTGATGTTGCCCACTTGAATTTCTTTTTACCCCACACAACATGATAAGAAACAATCAAAAGGCTGTCGTTAAAGCAATTGTCAAATGCTTCCGCGGAAACCGGATCATCGTCAACACTGATGTCCCATTGGGTATACTTTCTGGTTTGCCAGTCGATGATGGCAGGGTAAAAAGTTTTGGCCTCCACACTGAAATTGTCCATCTCGCCGGGCGATGAAAGAACAGGGGAAGGCAGCTCTTCATCCACAATATAGTAAAAAAGCATATCCATCGTCGACTGTAACAGTGTAGCGCTGTCCTCAAAATACACATCACCCGAAACAGGATCAAGGAAATGGCCAAATTCAGTATTGCTTTGATATCCCACTTTTATACAGGGATGGTAATAAATTCCTCCGAATTGTGAATCAGGATCTTTAAATATCCTGAGAGATAATGAATTACTCAGCCGGTCGCGGTCCATCACAGTGAAAATCCAGTCAACAGTGTCTTCAACATTCTGGTGGAAGATCTTATCCACATCCAGGTTGATGGAATTGAGACCTGTGTCCATCATGGTGATTTCGGTTCCATCCGAAAGCTTCTTTTTTATGGTGAAGTTTGTGATGTTTGCGGTGTTTCCCCTTGCCTGTACACCAAAATACAGTCTTCCCCCGACAGCAACGGTATCACCGTTCCCTGTGTAATCGGCGCCTGTTTTAAAGTTTATGACCGGGGCCACTTTGCTTTCCTCTTCTTTCGAACATGAGTGAATCAGCGCCAGCGCAAAAAGGGTGACAACGACGGGTAGTTTATTTTTCATTTTTATGATACAGATATTTTTGTAAGGATTCAGGAATTTTTTTCATATAATGAGGTTCTGTTCCAACTGCCGGATTCTGTCCGTTAGCTTGCATAATGGCCAGGCCCTTTTCAGATGAAAGCAGAAATTCCATAAATTTCAATGCATTGTTAAAGTTTTCGCAGTTTTTGATGATGCTGGCAGCATAAACCATGGGCTCCCCGGTTTTTGTGATCTGTTCCCCGTTGTTTTTTCCGGAAACACTAACCGATGCCTTTGCATAAAAGTGAGCAAATTCAGGGGTTTTAAGATTGATTTCATCCGGTAAAAGTATATACCTGAGCCCATGCTGCAGGGCAATTGATTTATAGATGAAGATATAATCGATGGCGTGACTTTCAAGCAATGCAAGTAAATCGACCTCTTTGGGCCTGATATAAGATTTGTTTTTTGTTTGTAACTGATTTGAAAGTCCCGGCCTGTCATAGTAAATCTCAGCCAGTTTCATAACAATTACCGAGCGGTAACCACAGGGGTCGGTTTCCGGATCAGACCTTCCATAAGCGACTGTATCGCTTAGAAGAATTTCAAACCAGTTGCCCGGTGTAATTTCCGAGCCTAACCTGCTTTCTTCTGTGAAGGCAATGCACATTTCATTGCCTGCGAAGTGGATATACCAATCTGCATATTCCGGGATCAGCAAATCCTCAATCACGGTATAATCTGCTGAGGCGATGATGTCACAGGGTTTATGAAGAGAGGAAATTTTTCTGGCGCTTTCCCTGCTGCCTGCCCCTTCGGCATATACTTTTATCCCGGGATTTTCCTGTTCAAACTTTTTTATGATTTCCTTAAAGGGGACAGCCAGGCTTCCCGCATGGAAAATAATAAGCCGGCCATCGTGTACCCTGCTTTTTGGCGGCTGACAGCCGGAAGCCATGAAAGCAAAGGCCATCACCATGACCGATTCCATGATCAGCTTGAAGGCTTTGTTTTTACCCATGTTTTTACCGAAATGCAATATTTTGCAAATCGTATGCAATATTAGTAAATTTTATTAATGATCAGGATGTTGTGAAATATTTTTTGGTCAGGCAAAAATCAGGCAGTATGGAAGCTGTATGGAGATATTTTGAGCAATTAATCGTAGAATGTCCATGAAACCCCGAACCTGAGGCCTCCATCCGGCATAGGGTAGGAGGGAACCGTGTAATAGGTATACCGGCCAAAAAGGTAACCCAGGTTCTGATACTTTATAAACAACATAGCCCTTTTGATCTTAACATTTAAAAAAGCATCGGCATACCAATAGTTACCGACTTTTTTATGATTCTGGGGATAAAAGCTCATCAAAGCAGGCATATATGTGTATCCTATGTATGAAGAAAAGTAAAGCAAATCCACTCCCGGCTCAATTACGGCAACACTTTTAAACACATTCCGTGTGTAATAAAGTGAAATGTTGGCCAGCCATTCCGGAACGGGCAGGACACTTTCATCAGAGGAGTTTTGATATCCGGCATTGAGCCGGGCGCTCCAATTGACATATCTGAAAGTTTTATTGAAATATATTCCTGCTGCCTGTATGTCGCCGGCATGCCGGGAAGCCTGCGGGAGGGTGTCAAGGTATATAAAGTTACTGATCGAATGGTATTTGATATTAAGCTGATAACCTTTGAAATCAAGGGTTCCGGTTTGACTATATATTTTTTGCTGCTGAAAGCTGTTTTCCCAAATAAAATGATTGGATTTGTAGGAATGATAAAAATATCCCCCCTTTGATGCATTTACGGATGATAAAAACTCCAGAGTAATGGGTTTCAGGTTGAACCTGAGTTTGGCATGGGCATGATAATCACCATTATAATAATCACCAAAGCAATAATCCGTCGACAATTCAAGGTTTAGATTATCTGTGGGTTGGAACGAAACACTAAAAGCGGGAATGACTGAAAGGAAATAGTTCTTCGGGGCATATCCTGACAATTCGGCATACTGATGGGTAAGGCTCAGGAACCAGAGTATATACTTGTTTTTCTGGCGGTTTTTGTTTGTAATGCCGAGCTTGTTTTCGATCATGTAAATCAGGGTCGAATCAAGCGTTGGATTTATTGTATCAAAGGTATGGTTATAAAATGAATTGTCATCGGTGGAATGAGAATGAATCCTGGTGCGTTTTCTGAACAGGAATGTATGTGAAATCTCTGATGGGTTAAGCGACCAGGACGTTGTGGCCGTTTCCTCTGCAGGTTTTAAAGCAGTATCTTTCTGGAAAAAGAAAACCTGTTTGAGCAGATAGTTATTTTCTTTAAGTTTGTTTTCAGTGCTGTTCAGGTTCACAGTAATAGACTCACGGGAAGTAATAATATTTTTTTCGAATACCGAATCATACTTAATTCCACCGTTTTCCTGGATTTTCGATTTATTATGAATATAATTTGCAAAAATGTGATACCGGTCATTTTTTGTTTTAAAGTGTCCGTTCAGGGAAAAATTTTTGTTATCGGTGAATTGTCTTTTATAATATCCCGGTGAATTGACATAGTCAAATTGGAGGCCCAGGTTAAACCATTCAGCGACATTTTGTGAATGAGTTATCGTCAGATTTTGTTCTTTTTTACTTCCCATGACATAAAAAACCCTTGTGTAGGGTTTTTTCAGGCTAAAGTATGGGATTCGTTCAGCTTTCAGATAGAAATGCCGGAAAGGGTGTATTCCGAAATCAAAGCCTTTTTCTGTGGTGAAATTTGGAATAAGAGAGAGATGAGGCTGTCCGGTATTTCCATTGGTAATATAAAAGCAATGAAAGCAGGAGAGGGGATTATATCTTTGAATTCCTGACAGGGAGGTGTCTATTGGATACATTTGATGGATGTCATCTGAGAGGGCAAAAAAACAGGATACATTTAAAGAATCAGCATCCGGGTTGCCGATATTCTGAGCAGGGGTAAAGTGAGAGGCCGTAAGGATTAATCCGCTCATCAACAATTCGATACAACAATGTTTTAATCCGGCCATGTAATTTTTTTAGAATAATGGATCAAAAGTAAAAAAAAAAGCCCTCCTGATATCAGGAGAGCTTTAAAAAAGGCTGGCGACGACCTACTTTCCCACCGTGAGGCAGTATCATTGGCGCTGGAGGGCTTAACTTCTCTGTTCGGAATGGGAAGAGGTGGACACCTCCGCAACAGTCACCATTGGATCTTTTGAACGCATTGGCGTTCTACATTTTTAACTGACATATAGCGAAAGAAAATACAGGATTGTACCAAAAATATTAATTCTGACAAGAAAGCTAACGGGTAATTAGTACTGCTCGGCTTTGCCATTACTGACTTTACACCTGCAGCCTATCGACGTCCTGATCTTGAACGACCCTTAAAAGAAGCCTCATCTTGGGCTGAGTTTCGTGCTTAGATGCTTTCAGCACTTATCTCATCCACACATAGCTACCCTGCGATGCAGCTGGCGCCACAACAGGTACACTAGAGGTATGTCCAACCGGGTCCTCTCGTACTACGGTCAGGTGCCCTCAAGCTTCTAACGCCCACAACAGATAGGGACCGAACTGTCTCGCGACGTTCTGAACCCAGCTCGCGTGCCACTTTAATCGGCGAACAGCCG